>JBCECW010000548.1:2626-3290 GCA_039207785.1 Pseudomonas sp.
CGCGTCTCGGGGTAGTGGACGATGTACTTGTTGTCCTCGTTGCAGGGCCAGGAGCAGGATATTCTCGCGCGCATCAACCGTGGCGAGCGGGTCCTGCCGTTCGAGACCGTGCGCCTGCACCGCGATGGCCATCTGGTGTCGGTGTCCGTGGCGGTGGCCCCGATTCGCGACGGTACTGGCGCGATAGTCGGCGCCTCGAAAACCGTGCGCGATATTTCTATCCAGAAGGCCGCCGAGGCCAAGCTGCAAACCCTTTACTCCAACCTGGAAACCCAGGTGGCCGAGCGCACCGCCGAGCTGCAGCAGGCCAAGGTTCAAGCCGACGCTGCCAATGCGGCCAAGTCCTCGTTCCTGGCCAATATGAGCCACGAGATTCGCACCCCACTTAATGGCGTGCTGGGCATGTTGCAGTTGCTGCTGCACACGCCGCTGAACAACCGGCAAAGCGATTACGTTTGCAAAGCCCGCTCGGCCGCCAATGCGTTGCTGGATATCCTTAACGACATCCTCGACTTCTCCAAGATCGAAGCCGGCAAGCTGCAGCTGGACCCCCATCGTTTTGAACTGGAAACCTTGATGCGCCGCCTGGCCGTGGTGCTCTCGGGCAACCAGGGCGACAAGCCGGTGGAGGTGATCTTCGACCTGCCCCCGGCCCTGCCCAGCG
>JBCECW010000549.1:0-3284 GCA_039207785.1 Pseudomonas sp.
GCCATGATCCGCGAACCGGTGGCGACGCTGCCGGTAAAGCTGATCAGGTCGATGCCGGCATGGCTGGTGAGCGCTTGGCCAACGCCAGCGCCGGTGCCGCTGACCACGTTGAACACGCCGGTAGGCAAGTCGGTTTCGGCAACCAGGCGGGCGAATTCAAAGCAGTTGATCGGCGTTTCTTCACTCGGCTTGATCACGATGGTGTTGCCGGTGATCAGCGCCGGCGCCATCTTGCGGGCGATCAGAAAGAACGGGAAGTTCCACGGCAAGATGCCGGCCACCACGCCCAGGGGTTTGCGTTGCAGAAAGATATGCTCGCCGGCACGGTCGCTGGTCAGCACTTCGCCTTCCAGGCGGCGCGCCCACTCGGCCATATAGTCGAGGTAGTCGGCGGTGAAGTTGACTTCCACCAGGGCCAGGCCCGGCACCTTGCCTTGTTCCTGGGTGATGATGCGCGCGAGGCGCTCGGCATTGTCGCGCACTTTCTGGGCGATACGGCGCAGGTAGCCGGCACGCTCGATGGCGGGCTTGGCCGCCCAGCCTTTTTGCGCTTTGCGCGCTGCGGCGATGGCGCGCTCCACTTGCACGTTGGTGGCTTGCGGCACCCGCGCCAGCAGTTGGGCATTGGCCGGGTTATACACCTCGATCAACTCTTCGCTGCCGATAAAGGCGTTATCGATGTAGTTCTCGTAGGTAAGGATGGTGCTCATAGCGGTCTCTCCTGTTCACGCTTGAACGCCCGCCGGAGCGGGCGTGTAAAGGTCAGTTGCTGGCGGTTTTCTTCGCCGCGGCCAGCTGCTCCTGCAGGTCGTAGGCACGCTTGATCAGGTACTGGTGCACGGCCTCGGCCTGGGGCAGGTCGAGGTGGCCCTGGAACGAGGGCATACCATCGGGAATGCGCCCGCCGTAGATGATGCCGAGGAAGCGCTCGTGGTTTTCCTTGCTCAGGGTGCGCAGGTCCGGCACCACGCCGCCGCTGATGGCATTGATGCCGTGGCATTGCGAGCAGCTGGAGTTGAACAGTTCGCGGCCCTGGTCGATCTGCGCCTGGGTGCCGGTGAGTTTCGGCGGCTCAGGCTTGCGGTCGGCAAAGCGGTCGTTGAGTTCCGGCAGCTTGGCGGTGCCACCCAGTTTGTAGGTCAGCACCTGGGCATTGGGTTTTACCCCGGCGCGCAGCGACAAGGCCCCGGCGAAGGTGGAAAACGCCCCGCCCCAGCCGGCCATAAAGGTCACGTATTGCTCGCCGTCCACCTCATAGGTCACCGGTGCCGCCATCACCCCGGTATTGGCCGGCGACTCCCAGACCTTCTTGCCTTTGTCGGCGCTATAGGCCACCACGCGGCCATTGGCCGTGCCTTCGAACACCAGGTTACCGGCGGTGCTCAGGGTGCCGCCGTTAAAGATGGTGGTGTAGGGCACTTCCCAGGCGGCTTCCTGCTTGACCGGGTCCCAGGCGATCAGCTTGCCGGTCCAGGTGTCAGCGATCTTGCGCAGGCCTTCAGGGTCTTCGGGCATCATCCCGGTGTTTACATCGAGCTGGTAAATGCTCTTGAACTTGGAGCGCGGCGGCGCGCCGTCCACGTCCTGGTACATGGCCGACATGATATGCGCCGGGATATACACCAGGCCGGTCTGCGGGTTGTAAGACATCGGTTGCCAGTCGTGGGCGCCCCAGAACGCGGGCTGGATCAGGCGCGCTTTTTTCTCCGGGTCTTTCCAGTACTCGGCGACTTTTTCATTGCGGATCGGCCGCCCGGTTTTCATATCGATACCGGTAGCCCAGTTGATCGGGATAAAGTTTTTCGCCGACAGCAGCTCACCGGTTTCACGGTCGATCACATAGAAGAAACCGTTCTTCGGCGCCTGCATCAGCACCTTGCGTTTCTTGCCGTTGAGTTCGAGGTCCACCAGCATGATGTGCTGGGTGGCGGTGTAGTCCCAGGCGTCGCCAGGGGTGGTCTGGTAGTGCCAGACGTATTCGCCGTTATCCGGGTTGATCGCCACGATGGACGAGAGGAACAGGTTGTCGCCCTTGCCTTCGCTGCGGATACGCGGGTTCCACGACGAGCCGTTACCCACGCCGATATACAGCAGGTTCAGCTCCGGGTCGTAGGACATCGAGTCCCACACGGTGCCGCCACCGCCTTGCTTGTGGTAGTTGTCGCCAAACCAGGTCTTGGCGGCGATTTCCATGCCTTTGCCCTTGGGCATTTCCTTGGGGTCACCGGGCACGGTGAAGAAGCGCCAGTCTTGCTTGCCGGTCTCGGCGTCGTAGGCGGTGATATAGCCGCGCACGCCAAACTCGGCGCCGCCATTGCCGATAATCACCTTGCCTTTAACGATACGCGGGGCACCGGTAATGGTGATGCTGCGGGTCGGGTCGCTGCGGGTATCGACGCTCCAGACCTTCTGCCCGGTCTTGGCGTCGATGGCTTCCAGGCGGCCATCGAGCACGCCGACATAGACCTTGCCATTCCACACCGCCACACCACGGTTCACCGCATCGCAGCAGGCTTCACCGGCACGCGAGCGATCGGACTGCGGGTCGTATTTCCACAGCAGTTTGCCGTTGCGGGCATCGAGGGCGTAGACGATGGAAAACGGCCCGGTGGTGTACATCACGCCGTCGACAATGATCGGCGTGGCTTCCACACCACGGTCGATATCCAGCTTGTAGCTCCAGGCCAGGCCGAGCTTGTCGACGTTGCCGTCATTGATCTTTTTCAGCGGGCTGAACCGTTGTTCATCGTAGGTACGCCCGGTGGTCATCCAGTTACCGGGTTCGCTGTTGGCAGCGCTGATGCGCGCACCATCGACAGCTGCGGGCTTCTCCAGCGCCATGGCGTGACCGCTGATGGCGGCACTGAGAAGCAGGGATGTAAACAGGCACCGCTGCAGGCCAATCTGATTCATCGTGGAATCTCCAGTTCTTATTAGGAGCCGCAGCGTCGCGCTGCTGACCAAGGGACTGGAGCAACCGCTGTGCCAGGGTCTTTTGAATGGCCTGCAGGCCAGTAATGGCGGGGGTTGTAGCGAGGCGATGGGAGATGGCGCAGATGGCCAGGTGTCGCAGGAGTACGACAGTTGATGCGACAGGTGTAGCGGCGATGAGCAATAAAAAAACGCGGCCGGGGCCGCGTTGCGCTACAGGTATGCCAGCCCTCGGAGTAGGCGGTTAAATCGTGGCAACCGTAGCGGGAAAGATACGTCGATGAGAGCAACATGATGAACCGTAGGAGCCAGGGGGCGGCCATCCGATTGCTGGCGAACCGGGCAACGCCCGG
>JBCECW010000550.1:0-3278 GCA_039207785.1 Pseudomonas sp.
CAAAACGGTAGCGAGCAGGTCCGGCTCACCCAGCCACACCGGGCAATCGGGCGCCAGGCTGGCCAATTCGGTCGGGTCGTCGCTGATGACCAGGTCCAGATCGGGTTGGGCGGCACGCAGCAAGTCGGCGTAAATGGCGTGGTCGTGTTCAGCAAGTAAAACGCGCATGGAAATACAAAACCTTCGGACACGGTGAAGCCACGCTAGGTGGCAGCACCTCTAGACAGTGTTTCGACCTCCTGGGCGTCGGCCATGCGGCGTTGCGTCCTCGCTTTTAATGCTCACGTACTGCAGTACGCTGCGCTTAAAAGCTCCGGGGCGCCTTGCCTGGCTCTAGCCCAGTAGGTCTGCTTAAACGGGGTCGTTACGGCGAAGAAGCTCTTCGGGGAGATGCTGGATGTACTCTTCCTCGGCCGGCGGCATTTGCAGGTGATACCCCTGCTTTTCCAGATTGGCGAGGACAGTGGTGATGTCCTCTCTAGCCAGTTTCCGCTCCGGGCTCAAGACAAGATCAAATGCATGCTTGGGCGAGCCGAACGCCACCAGCAGCGACTCGGGCACCTTCTCCAAGGCATCGGCCTTGAGCACATACAGGTACATCTCGTTTTTCTTCGGGCTGCGGTAAATCGAGCAGATCTGCTTCATGCCTGTTCTTCCTGGGGATGCGCTGCCAGGCTGTCGAGCAGTTCCTGGCCCATCAATTCACGTCGCCAACCGCGCAGGGAATCGGGCAGTTGGTAGGGACCATCGGGGTAGCCGCTTTTCAGCAGGGCTTCGAGTACTTTCTTGCGCAGCATGATTTCCGGGGCGATATCCAGGCGCTCGGCCTCACGCTGGCCAATGGCGCGCAGCACCTTGAGCAAACTGGTGGCTTCTACCGGCAAGGGCTCGGGCAATGGCGCCGGCCATTCTTCTGCCGGCTTGGCGGCGGCCTGCTTGATCAGGCCAAGCAGAAACTCGCCATCCTGGCGCACGGTTTTCGGATGCATATCTTCGATACGGGCCAGGGCCACCAGGTTATCCGGCTGGCTACGGGCCATCGGCCACAGCGAGTTTTCGCGGATCACCCGGTTGCGCGGCAGGTTGCGCAGGCGCGCCTGCTGTTCGCGCCAGGCGTACAGCTCGCGCAATACCGCGAGCTTGGCCGGAGCCAGTTTCCAGCCGAGCTTGGCGTCGCGGTACACATCGAAGGGGTCGATTTCGCGGCGCAGGTTGCCGACCATCTCGTCGCCGTCTTCCAGCACCCAGGCAAATTTATCCGGCGCCAGGCGCGCGCGCAGGGCTTCGAAGACTTCGGCCAAGTGCAGCACGTCTTCGGCGGCGTAGCTCACCTGGGTGTCCGACAGCGGGCGCTGCAGCCAATCCGAGCGGGTTTCGCCTTTGGGCAACTCGATATCCAGCACGCTCGCCACCAGGCGCGAGTAGCCCATGGAGAAACCGATATTGAGGTAGGCGGCGGCAATCTGGGTGTCGAACAGCGGCAGCGGCAAGGTGCCGGTCAGGCGCGAAAACACTTCCAGGTCTTCGCTGCAGGCGTGCAACACCTTGAGCACGGCAGGGTCGGCGAGCAGCTCGGCAAAGGCGTCCCAGTTGCTGATCAGCAGCGGGTCGATCAGGAAAACCTGGCTGCCGTCGCATACCTGCAGCAGGCCGGCGATGGGATAGAAAGTGTCGACCCGCATAAATTCGGTGTCGAGGGCCACATAGGGCAGACGTCGCCAGGCAGCGCATAACTGCGCCAAGCTGGCGTCATCGCGGATCCAATTGATGTCGATGGCCACATGCCTCTCCTTGAATTTGCCGCGCAGTATATATCGAGCCTGGCTATAGCCGGTGATTCGAGCCGTGATTCCCGGCTTGCCCTGCGTATTCGGCGCTCCTATGCTGCGACTCGTTTTGTCCGACAATAATCAGAACAAGGATATGTCATGAAAAAGTTTCTGGGCCTTGTGGTCCTGCTGTTGGCCATCGCGGTCGTCTATGTGCTGGCCAAGCCCAGCCCCATCGACCCACTGGCCTGGACCCCGCCCCACGAGCCGGCCATGACCGGCGTGCTGGAACCCAACGATGCGCTGATGAAGGCCGAGCTGCTCGCCAAAGGCCAGGTGCATGGTCCCGAAGACACCGCAGTAGACGCCGAAGGCCGCGTGTATGGCGGCACCCATGACGGCAAGATCATCCGGGTAAAAACCGACGGCAGCGTGGAAACCTTCGCCGAAACTGGCGGCCGCCCACTGGGCATGGACTTCGACGCCAAGGGCAACCTGATCGTCGCCGACTCCTATAAAGGCCTGCTGAGCATCGACCCACAAGGGCAGATCAGCGTGCTGAGCACCGAGGCCGGCGGCGTGCCGTTCCGCTTTACTGACGACCTGGATATCGCCAGCGACGGGCGCATCTATTTCTCCGACGCTTCCAGCAAATTCGAACAGCCGGACTACCTGCTCGACCTGCTTGAAGGCCGCCCCTATGGCCGCCTGCTGCGCTACGACCCGGTAAGCAAAACCACCGACGTGCTGCTCAAAGACCTGTACTTCGCCAACGGCGTAGCGCTGTCGGCCAAGGAAGACTTTGTGCTGGTCAATGAAACCTACCGCTACCGCATCAGCCGCCTGTGGCTCAAAGGCCCGAAAGCCGGCACCCACGATATCTTTATCGACAACCTGCCGGGCATGCCCGACAACCTGCAAGGCGACCGCGCCGGCACCTTCTGGGTGGCCCTGCCCACACCGCGCAAAGCCGATGCCGACTTCCTGCAAAGCCAGCCTTGGCTGAAAGCCCAACTGGCCAAGTTGCCGCGCTCCATGTGGCCAAAGCCGGCCAAATACGGCCTGGCCATTGCCGTGGACGAGCAAGGCAAGATCACCCGCAGCCTGCACGACACCAGCGGCAGCAACCTGCGCATGGTCACATCGGTAAAACCCCACGGCGGCTACCTGTACTTCGGCAGCCTGGATAACGATCGGATTGGCAAGTTGAAGATCGACTGACTGCGCAAACCGTGGCGCCTGCTCCCCCTCACCCTAGCCCTCTCCCCGGAGGGGCGAGGGGACTGAGCGGTGTATGCCAAAACAAACTCAACGGCTCTGCTCCCCTCTCCCGCTTGCGGGAGAGGGGCCGGGGGGGTGAGGGCCGCAGCAAACACCGATTTCTCCGTTTATGATGTCCGCCCCGACTGATTCCCGGAGCCCGTCATGCCCCTCGCGCAACTGCTCACTCCCGCCCAACTGGCCAACCGCCCCGCCGGCGACCGCCTGATCCTCGATTGCCGCTTCGCC
>JBCECW010000551.1:0-3269 GCA_039207785.1 Pseudomonas sp.
GGTGGAGAAGATGCGCAAATACGGCATGAGTCGTCGGGATGACGACGAACAGTCGGATGATTGACGCGTAATTTCTGATCCTTCCTCTAGTGCCTTGAAAAATAAGGATATTTTTTTAGGCACGGCTATTGCTAGTTCTCTCGCGACTGACCGTCTTATGACGGCTCACCGGGCGAGAGAGAACCATGAAGCCAACCGCACTCCCAACCTCCAGCACTGCCGCCGACGACATCGAGGCCTCCAGCCGTGAAGGGCTTGAACAGGCATTCGCCATGTTCAGCCAGATGTCTACCCAGCTCAGTGACTCCTACAACCTGTTGGAAGCGCGGGTAACCGAGCTCAAGGGCCAGCTGGCCCTGGTCAGCGCCCAGCGCATGCAGGAACTGGCCGAGAAGGAGCGTCTGGCGCACCGCCTGCAGAGCCTGCTGGATGTGCTGCCTGGCGGGGTCATCGTGATCGACGGCCAGGGCGTGGTACGCGAGGCCAACCCGGTGGCCTGCGCGCTGCTCGGCAAGCCGCTGGTGGGCATGCTCTGGCGTGAGGTGATCGCCCGCAACTTCGCGCCGCGCAAAGACGATGGCCACGAGGTGTCGCTGAAAAACGGTCGGCGCCTGTCGATTGCCACGCGCTCACTGTCTGCCGAACCCGGGCAACTGGTGCTGCTCAACGACCTGACAGAAACCCGTCAGCTGCAAGACCAACTGGCCCGCCACGAACGCCTGTCCGCCCTGGGCCGTATGGTGGCCTCCCTCGCTCATCAAATTCGTACCCCGCTGTCGGCCGCGCTGCTGTATGCCAGTCATCTGACCGAGCAAGTGCTGCCGGTCGACCAGCAGCAACGTTTTGCCAGCCGCCTGAAAGAGCGCCTGCATGAACTGGAGCATCAGGTGCGCGACATGCTGGTGTTTGCCCGCGGTGAACTGCCGCTGCCAGACCGCCTGGCGCCGAAAAAACTCTATGACGCCCTGCGCGCTGCCGCCGAGTCGCATGTGCAGGGTATGAACGTACGCTGGCAATGTGATGCCCATGCCGGCGAGCTGCTGTGCAACCGCGACACCCTGGTCGGCACCGTACTGAATCTGGTGGAGAACGCCATTCAGGCTGCCGGGCGCCAAGCCAGTCTGAAAATTCATTTCTATGTGCGTGGTCAAACCCTGCGTCTGTGCATCAGCGACAACGGCCCCGGTATCGACGCCGCTACCCTGGCGCGCCTGGGCGAGCCGTTCTTTACCACCAAAACCACCGGCACCGGGCTGGGCCTGGCGGTGGTCAAAGCGGTGGCCCGTGCACACCAAGGCGAGCTGCTTCTGCGTTCGCGCCCCGGGCGTGGCACTTGCGCCATTCTGGTCCTGCCGCTGATTACAGTGGCCTCACGGGTTTCCCAGGAGTAACAGCTTATGGCTAGCAAAGTTCTACTGGTTGAAGACGACCGCGCCCTGCGAGAGGCGCTGGCCGATACCCTGCTGATCGGCGGCTATGAATTCTGCGCGGTGGACAGCGCCGAGGCGGCCCTGGCGGCGCTGGGCCGCGAGTCGTTTTCCATGGTCGTCAGCGACGTGAATATGCCCGGCATGGACGGCCACCAACTGCTTAACCTGATCCGCAGCCGCTACCCGCAACTGCCAGTGCTGCTGATGACCGCCTTTGGCGCGGTCGAGCGCGCCGTGGACGCCATGCGCCGGGGCGCGGCCGATTACCTGGTCAAACCCTTTGAGCCCAAGGCCCTGCTGGAGCTGGTGGAACGCCACGCCCTGGGGCACCTCGGCAAAGACGATGGCGACGGCCCGGTGGCCCTGGAGCCGGCCAGCCAGCAGTTGCTGGAGCTGGCCAAGCGCGTGGCGCAAAGTGATTCCACCGTGCTGATCTCCGGCGAGTCCGGCACCGGCAAGGAAGTGCTGGCGCGCTTTATCCACCAGCAATCGCCGCGGGCGAGCAAACCCTTTATTGCCATCAACTGTGCGGCCATCCCCGACAACATGCTCGAAGCCACGCTGTTCGGCCACGAGAAGGGCGCGTTTACTGGCGCGGTCGCCTCGCAGCCCGGCAAGTTCGAGCTGGCCGAGGGCGGCACCATTTTGCTCGACGAGATTTCCGAAATGCCCCTGGGCCTGCAAGCCAAGTTGCTGCGGGTATTGCAGGAGCGGGAAGTGGAGCGGGTCGGGGCGCGCAAGCCGATCGAGCTGGATATTCGCGTGCTGGCCACCAGCAACCGTGACCTGGCCGGTGAAGTGGCGGCCGGGCGCTTCCGTGAAGACCTGTTCTATCGCCTGTCGGTATTCCCCCTCGGCTGGCGGCCGCTGCGCGAGCGCACCGCCGATATCCTGCCGTTGGCTGAACGTTTGCTGACCAAGCACGCGAAGAAAATGAACCACGCTCCGGCGCGGCTTTCGGCCGAGGCGCAGCAGGCTCTGACCGACTACCCATGGCCAGGCAATGTGCGTGAGCTGGATAACGCCATTCAACGCGCATTGATTCTGCAGCAGGGCGGCGTTATCCAGCCGCAGGACTTGTGCCTAAGCGGCCCGATTGGCCTGGCGCCGTTGGCCACTCCTGTGCCGACCCTGACGGTGGTGGCCAGCGGTAGTGCAGTCGTGCCGCCGCTTGAAGACAGCGGCGACAGCAGCGCCCTGGGCGATGACCTGCGTCGCCACGAGTTCCAGATGATTATCGACACCCTGCGCGCCGAGCGTGGCCGCCGTAAGGAAGCCGCCGAGCGCCTGGGCATAAGCCCGCGCACCTTGCGCTACAAGCTGGCGCAGATGCGTGATGCGGGGATGGATGTAGAGGCGTATCTGTTCGCCAGTTAAGAAAAAGCCCGGCAGATGCCGGGCTTTTTCTTTGTAGGAGTGAGCTTGCTCGCGAAGCTCTTCGTTTTCAGGGTTCGCGAGCAAGCTCGCTCCTACGCAAAAGCGAAATGTTCGGCAGCGCTTACAACGGGCTGATCTTCACCAGCATCCCCAAATTGGAATGGTCGAGGTAAGTCACCTCGCCAGTTTTCAGGCGCGCGCTCTGTTTCATGCGCTCGCTGCCAATCAACAGACCAGTGGCATCAAACTGGTTGATCCAGAAATTGGCGTCCAGATCGACAAAACGCACCTGCTTCAAGCTCAGGGTGCCTTCCACCGGGTAGTGGCCAAACTGCTGGTTGCCGGTGCTCACGGCGATCTTGGTCGGCGCTTCGCCCATGCTTTGTTGCCAGGCCTGGTGCAGCAGTACGGTGTAGCCGTTGTTGGGGTTGAGCTTGCTGGCTTCGCCATTCAGCGCGGTAC
>JBCECW010000552.1:0-3257 GCA_039207785.1 Pseudomonas sp.
GGGCGTAGATCACCAGGGCGGCGGCCACCAGGAACAGGCTATGGCTGGCAATACGCAAGGCCAGCGGCACGCGACGCTGACGCAGCGCGTGGAAGATGAGCAGGAAGAAATTGTCGGGTTTTACGGGCGCGGGCCGGTTCACAGAGCTCGGCTCTTCTCGAATGGAATTGCCGCGCAGTATAACGAGGGCATGGGGGAGGGCAAAGCGCACGCGTGCCCGTATAGCGGTGAAAGTGGTTAGAATGTGCGCCTTTTCATCACCCCCGGCGCTGCGCTTGGGCCGGCTCGGGGCTGGCCGGGCGATGCACCGCTGTTTTTGCCGTGCCTTGTGGAGGTCCGCCTTGCGCGAAATCGTTCTGATCAATATCACCGGCGAAGACCGCCCGGGCCTTACCGCCGCCATTACCGGCGTGCTGGCGCAGGGCGGGGTGAATATCCTCGACATCGGCCAGGCCGTTATCCATAACACCCTGTCGTTCGGCATTCTGGTGGAGATTCCCGGCACCGAGCAGGGCTCCGTGGTGCTCAAGGATGTGCTGTTCACCGCTTACAAGCTGGACCAGCAGGTGCGCTTCACGCCTATTTCCGAAGCCGATTACCAGCACTGGGTGAGCGGCCAGGGCAAGTCCCGCCATATCGTCACCCTGCTGACCCGCCGCGTAACCGCCGAGCAGTTGCAGCGCGTCAGCTCGATCACCGCCAAGTACGGCCTGAATATCGACCATATCGACCGCCTTTCCGGGCGTATGCCGCTGGACACCCCGGCTGACCAGAGCAAAGGCTGCATCGAGTTTTCCGTACGCGGCGAGCCGGCCGACCCGGTGGCCCTACGGGCCGAGTTCTTGAGTGTGGCCCAGGAGCTGAATGTCGATATCGCCTTCCAGCAAGACTCGGTGTTCCGCCGTAACCGTCGCCTGGCGGTGTTCGATATGGACTCGACACTGATCGAAGCCGAAGTGATCGACGAACTGGCCAAGGTCGCCGGTGTGGGCGAAAAGGTGGCGGAAATCACCGAGCGTGCCATGCGCGGCGAACTGGATTTTCGTGCCAGCTTCAAAGAGCGCCTGGCCTTGCTCAAGGGCCTGCCGGAAAGCGAGCTGGCGGCCATCGGCGCGTCGCTGCGCTTGACCGAAGGCGCGGAAACGCTGTTTGTCGAACTGAAACGCCTGGGCTACAAGACCGCGATCCTGTCCGGTGGCTTCAGCTACTTCGCCAAGCAGCTGCAAGCCAAGCTGGGCATCGACTATGTATTTGCCAACGAGCTGCAGGTTGAAGACGGCAAGCTGACTGGCGTGGCCATCGAACCGATTGTGGATGCCCAGCGCAAAGCCGATCTGCTGCGCCAGTTGGCCGAGCAGGAAGGTGTCAGCCTGGAACAGACCATCGCTGTGGGCGACGGCGCCAATGACCTGCCGATGCTGGCGATTGCCGGCCTGGGCGTGGCGTTCCGCGCCAAGCCGTTGGTGAAGCAGTCGGCCAAGCAGGCGATTTCTACCCTTGGTTTGGATGGCGTGCTGTATCTGCTCGGCTATCGCGACCGCGACGGGCAGGCTTAAAAGCCGGTGCGCGGAGCGCACCCTACGGTATCGCGTCGATAAACGTCGGCATCGTAGGGTGCGCTCCGCGCACCAAGCATTCGCAAGGCAATAAAAAACCGGGCACAGGGCCCGGTTTTTTATTGCCCAAGGATCAGGCCTTGTCGCGTTCCAGCAGCGGTTTAAGGAAGTAGCCGGTGTGCGATTGCGGCATGGCGGCCACTTCTTCCGGGGTGCCGCAGGCAATGATCTGCCCGCCGCGCGAGCCGCCTTCGGGGCCCAGGTCCACCAGCCAGTCGGCGGTCTTGATCACGTCCAGGTTGTGCTCGATCACCACCACGGTATTGCCGTGGTCGCGCAGGCGATGCAGCACATCAAGCAGTTGCTGGATATCGGCAAAGTGCAGGCCGGTGGTGGGTTCGTCGAGGATATACAGGGTCTTGCCGGTGTCGCGCTTGGACAGCTCGCGCGACAGCTTGACCCGCTGCGCCTCACCGCCGGACAGGGTGGTGGCCGACTGCCCCAGCTTGATATAGGACAGCCCCACATCCACCAGGGTTTGCAGCTTGCGCGACAGCGCCGGCACGGCATCGAAGAACTCGCGGGCTTCTTCGATGGTCATTTCCAGCGTTTCGTGGATGTTCTTGCCCTTGTATTTGATTTCCAGGGTTTCGCGGTTGTAGCGCTTGCTCTTGCACACGTCGCACGGCACATAGATATCCGGCAGGAAGTGCATTTCCACCTTGATCAGGCCGTCGCCCTGGCAGGCTTCGCAGCGTCCACCTTTTACGTTGAAGGAGAAACGCCCCGGCCCGTAGCCGCGCGAACGGGCTTCCGGCACGCCGGCAAACAGTTCGCGGATTGGCGTGAACAGGCCGGTGTAGGTCGCCGGGTTGGAGCGCGGGGTACGACCGATAGGGCTCTGGTCGATATCGACCACCTTGTCCAGGTGCTGCAGGCCGTCGATGCTGTCGTGGGCGGCGGCTTCCAGGGTGGTGGCGCCGTTCAGGGCGGTGGCGCTCAGGGGGAACAGGGTGTTGTTGATCAGCGTCGATTTGCCCGAGCCGGATACACCGGTGACGCAGGTCAGCAGGCCAATCGGAATTTCCAGGTCGACATTGCGCAGGTTGTTGCCGCGCGCGCCTTTGAGCTTGATCGCCAGCTTTTTATCGCGCGGGGTGCGCTTGGCTGGATATTGGATTTTCACCCGCCCGGACAGGTACTTGCCGGTCAGCGAGTCGGCGTGGGCCATTACCTCGGCCGCGGTGCCTTCGGCGACGATTTGGCCGCCATGCACGCCAGCGCCCGGGCCGATATCCACCACGTAGTCGGCCATGCGGATGGCGTCTTCATCGTGCTCGACCACGATCACCGTGTTGCCGATATCGCGCAGGTGCCGCAGGGTTGCCAGCAGGCGCTCGTTGTCGCGCTGGTGCAGGCCGATGGACGGCTCGTCGAGGATATACATCACCCCCACCAGGCCGGCGCCAATCTGGCTGGCCAGGCGAATACGCTGGGCTTCACCGCCGGACAGGGTGTCGGCGCTGCGGTCCAGGGTCAGGTAGTCGAGGCCGACGTTGACCAGAAACTGCAGGCGCTCGCGGATTTCCTTGAGGATTTTTTCCGCAATTTCGCCTTTGCGCCCGGTCAGCGCCAGGCTGCCGAAATATTCGGTGGCATCGCCAATCGGCAGGCCGCTGACGGCCGGCAGGTTGCGCTCGC
>JBCECW010000553.1:0-1604 GCA_039207785.1 Pseudomonas sp.
CCGATAGCGGCTGGCGCGTCAGCGTCAAAGACATCCAGAACGGCAGCAGCCGTGATGTCGACGCCAAGTTCGTGTTCCTCGGCGCCGGTGGCGCGGCCCTGCCGCTGCTGCAAGCCTCGGGCATCCCGGAAGGCAAAGGCTTCGGCGGCTTCCCGGTCAGCGGCCAGTGGCTGCGTTGCGACGACCCGGAAATCGTCAAGCAACACGAAGCCAAGGTGTACAGCCAGGCGGCCGTGGGTTCGCCACCGATGTCGGTGCCGCACCTGGACACCCGCGTTGTCGACGGCAAGAAATCCCTGCTGTTCGGTCCATACGCCGGCTTTACCACCAAGTTCCTCAAGCACGGTTCGTTCCTCGACCTGCCGCTGTCGGTTCGCCCGAGCAACCTGGGCCCGATGCTGGCCGTGGCGCGCGATAACTTCGACCTGACCACGTACCTGGTCAGCGAAGTGTTGCAGTCCAGCGACCAACGCCTGGAATCGCTCAAGCGCTTCTTCCCCAATGCCAAGGCGGCTGATTGGCGCCTGGAGATTGCCGGCCAGCGCGTGCAGATCATCAAGAAAGACCCGAAGAAAGGCGGCATCCTGCAGTTCGGTACCGAACTGGTTGCCGCCCAGGACGGCACCATCGCCGCCCTGCTGGGCGCTTCGCCTGGTGCGTCGGTGACTGTGTCGATCATGCTGGAACTGATCGAGCGCTGCTTCCCTGAGCAGGTCAATGCGGCCTGGGCCGAGAAGCTCAAGGCGATTTTCCCGGCGCGGGAAAAAGCCCTGGAAAGCGACGCCACGCTGTACCGTGAAATCAACGCCCGCAGCAACGAGTTGCTGGGCTTGACGCCACGCAAAGTGGAAAGCGCTGCGACCGTCTGATCGCACGCGAACAAAAAAAACGGCGCCTGGTGCGCCGTTTTTTTATGCCCAGAGCGGTGCGCTCCGCGCACCAAAAAAAAGCCCCGCAAATGCGGGGCCTGAAGTGCTGCACCAACGAGAGCGCAGCAAGGGAAACGTATTAGTTAAACCAACGTGGTCAGTGCTTCACGGCTAAAGGCGAGAATCTCGTCTTCACGGCCATCGCGCACTTTCACTGCCCAATCCGGGTCCACCAGCAGGGCGCGGCCCACGGCCACCAGGTCGAATTCCTGCTTGTTCAAGCGATCCAGCAGCGCGTCCAGTTTTTCTGGCTGGGCCACCTTGTCGGTCTTGACCATGAATTGCATAAACTCGCCGTCCAGGCCCACGCTGCCCACGGTGATGGTTGGTTTGCCGGTGAGTTTGCGGGTCCAGCCGGCCAGGTTGAGGTCGGAGCCTTCGAACTCCGGCTCCCAGAAACGGCGGGTGGAGCAGTGGAAAATATCCACGCCGGCATCGGCCAATGGCTGCAGGAATTCACCCAGCGCCTCGGGGGTGGTCACCAGGCGCGCGGTGTAGTCCTGCTGTTTCCACTGCGAGAAGCGGAAGATGATCGGGAAATTCGGGCCAGTGGCTGCACGTACGGCCTTGATCAGCTCAATGGCAAAACGCGAACGGTTGGCCAGGCTGCCGCCGTATTCGTCGTCACGCTGGTTGGAGCCTTCCCAGAAGAACTGGTCGATCAGGTAGCCATGC
>JBCECW010000553.1:1614-2353 GCA_039207785.1 Pseudomonas sp.
CGGTAGATGCGTTCCTCGAGCGGGGCCAGCTTGAGCAGGCTGTCGATGTCGAGCGTGAGCGGCTTGTTGACCTCGCCCTCGATGCGCACGGTCCAGGGGCGTGTGCGCAAGGTGTGCGCATTCTCGGCCGGATCGCCCTTGTCGAGGCCGAACTCATAGAAATTGTTGTAGCCGGCGGCGTCCCTGAACGGCGTCTGCTTCTCGTCGGTGGACAGCGCCACGTTGGCGCGCGCAGCCAGTTTCTGGGCGGGTGCGGCCTGGGCGAAGGCTTCGATAACGTCAGCAATATCTTGCTTGGTCATGCCATGCACGACTTCCACGCCATCCTTGGTTTTGCCGCTTGGGCCATAGCCGGGAACGCTGGCGTCCGGCTCGGTGCCGATACGGCGCACGCTGCCCACATGCCAGAGTTGCGGCACGATCTTGCCGCCTTCGGCGTGCACGGCATCAACCACTTGTTTCCAGCCGGCCAGGGCGTCTTCACCGAAGAAACGTGGCACGTGCGGGTAGCCGTTGGAAGCCTTGTGGCCCACGGTGGTGCCTTCGGTCACGATCAGGCCGACACCGGCAGCAGCGCGGCGACGGTAGTACTCGATCACGCCAGCGTTGGGCACGCCGCCCGGGGAGAACGAACGGGTCATCGGCGCCATTACCACACGGGTCGGCAGTTCCAGGTCGCCGAGGCGGAAGGGTTCGAACAGGGCTTTCACAAGAGCGGTCATGCAATTCTCCTAACGGG
>JBCECW010000553.1:2363-3256 GCA_039207785.1 Pseudomonas sp.
TCAATTAGCGGGCGTCAGCAGACGCTCCAGTTGGTGCAGAAATACGCTTAGCGGGGCGGCGTTGGCGCCGGCCTTCATACGCATCAGGGTGCCTTCCCAGGCATTGGCGATAAATTCCGCCAGTTCCTGGCAATCGGTAGCAGCGCTTAATTCGCCGGCCTCGCGGGCCTCGATCAGGCAGCCGGCCAGGATGTCGACCGAGCGCTGCAGAATGCTTTCCACCTGCAAGCCAATGGGCTGCGTCGGCTCGGCCATCTCGAAGCTGAGGCTGCCGATAAAGCAGTGGTATTGCGGCTTTTCCTGGCGGCGATAGTGATTCAGCAGCTCACCGTAAAAACTCAGGATGCGCTCACGCGGGCTTAGTGCCGGGTTGCTCAGCGCCGTGGCGTAACGCTGCAAACGCGGGCCGTAGAGGTGCTCCAGCGCGTGCACCGCAAAGTCTTCCTTACTGGCGAAGTAGTGATAGAACGAGCCTTTGGGGATACCGGCGGCCTGCACGATCTCTTGCACGCCGGTGCCGTGGTAGCCACGACGCAGCATCACTTCCGAGCCTTTGGTAAGGATCAGGTCGCGTTTATCGAGGCGGATGGTGGAGGGGGTATTGGTCATGGCGGCGATCATATGACCGGTCGTCTCGCCCGGAAAAGCATTATTGATCCGCGTGATAAAGCCCTACAAAGGGATCGGAAAATCGCGATGGACCGATGGGTGTCGGTGGAGGGTCAGTTTGTCGATAGCGACTATTGAACGGGTCGATTTCAGCCCGAGCGAGGCGAGGAATAGTCTGAGCTCACTCTCACTCACCGGGCCGATAGGAGGCTCCAATGAACCGCTTCATGACTATCGCCCTGCTGCTGATTGCTACCGTTCTGACTGGCTGTGCTGGCCAAGGC
>JBCECW010000554.1:0-3250 GCA_039207785.1 Pseudomonas sp.
CCTACATCCTTTCTAGAAATTGTCGAGTTGCCTGACGGGCGCATTGCCCTGCGCCGCGCCGAGGATGAAGAGGCATTGGTGGTGTTGGATTTCTCGGCGGACGCCAAGGCATTCCTGCAGGGCCACCATGTGGAAGTGGCCAAGGCCATGCTTAACGTGGGCGTGCAGATGGCCGGCCGTTTGGCCGAAGGCGACTTCGAGAAAGAAGAAGGCCCGCGCGTTCTGCATTGATTGCTTCGAGTATTTGCCCTGCAACAAAAAGCCCGCCAATTGGCGGGCTTTTTGTTGCTTGTAGGAGCCAGCTTGCTGGCGAACCCTGCAAACAACGCCCGCTGCCGGTATACGCCCCATTCGCCAGCAATCGGATGGCCGCCCCCTGATTAGCCCAGGCTGATATTCAGGCTTTGCGCTTTGCCGGCGCGTGCGGCGCTGGCCAGTTCGTGGCGGGCAGGGCGGTGCAGCGGGTGCAGCCAGCTCACCACGGTATGGCTGCGGCCCAGCTGCAAGGCTTCGCAGGCCAGCTCCAGCGGGCTTTGCCCCGAACGCGGTTGCAGCAGCAGGATACGTTCGCGGTTCAGGCCGGCGTCACGCAGCCAGGCCTGGGTGAGGGCCGCAGGCGGAGCGATCAGGGTTAGCCAGCGAGCATCCTGGTTCTGGCTCAGTTCACGGAGGATGGGCGCCAGCAGGTGCAGGCAGTTCCCGGCAGCGCCACGCAGCGACAGCTCGCTGAATGTTTCTGGCTCTGGCTCTTCGAACCAACCGGTTTCAACGATATCGGTCAACAATGGCGCCGCCGAGTGCGGCAGGAAGGCGTCGAACAATGGCAGTTGGGTACGGTCCAGCGCTTGTGGGAACTGCATACAGCCTCCTCAGCGGCGAATAACGCCGACACTCAATCCTTCGATCACCAGTTCCTGTTCGTGCAGGTCGATCTCGATAGGGGCGAACTCGGGGTTTTCAGCGATCAGCCATACGGTGTCGCCTTCACGCTTGAAGCGCTTTACCGTGACTTCGTCGTCGATACGGGCGACTACGATCTGGCCGTTGCGTGCTTCTTTGGTCGTGTGTACGGCCAGCAGGTCGCCATCGAGAATACCGATGTCTTTCATGCTCATGCCGCGTACACGCAATAGATAGTCGGCACGAGGGTGGAAGAACTCGGGGTTGATGCGGCAAGATTCTTCGACATGCTGTTGCGCCAGGATCGGCGCACCGGCGGCCACGCGACCGATGATGGGCAGGCCGGTTTCTTCGTCGCTGCTGGGTTCGAAGCCAGGGATGCGAATGCCACGCGAGGCACCGGGGGTCATCTCGATGGCGCCTTTGCGGGCCAGGGCCTTCAGATGTTCTTCGGCGGCATTGGGCGATTTGAAGCCCAGTTGCTGCGCGATTTCGGCGCGGGTGGGTGGATAACCGTTGTCTTCAAGGCATTGCTTGATGAAGGCGAGAATCTCGGCTTGGCGTGGCGTCAGTTTTAGCATGTCCGGTCTCTGTCTTTTTATACAGTGACTGGGATTATATACAGTGATCGCCGCTTGGCAATCCTCCTTTTTATAGATAGGCCATCTTTCTCTGCCGCTGCGCCGGAACTGTAGTGGGGAAGGGCAGTTACAGCACTTCGTGACTGGCCAGCCAAATTACGGTTTATGCGGCTTGACAACCCCCAAGCCTGAAACGTATGTTTCAAACAAGTGTTTGTCAGGTGATTCCTATGGCTCAGTCAGAAACAGTCGAACGCATTCTAGATGCCGCAGAACAATTGTTCGCGGAGAAAGGCTTTGCCGAGACCTCTTTACGTTTGATCACCAGCAAGGCTGGGGTCAACCTGGCGGCTGTGAATTACCACTTCGGTTCGAAAAAAGCCCTGATTCAAGCGGTGTTTTCCCGCTTTCTTGGCCCGTTCTGCGCCAGCCTCGAGCGCGAACTGGACCGCCGCCAAGCCAAGCCCGAAAGCAAGGCCAGCCTCGAAGAGCTGCTGGAAATGCTGGTGGAGCAAGCCCTGGCGGTAAAACCGCGCAGCGGCAACGACCTGTCGATCTTCATGCGTTTGCTCGGCCTGGCCTTTAGCCAGAGCCAGGGTCACTTGCGTCGTTACCTGGAAGATATGTACGGCAAGATTTTCCGCCGCTACATGGGCCTGGTACACGAAGCCGCGCCGCGTATTCCACCGATCGAGCTGTTCTGGCGTGTGCACTTTATGCTCGGTGCCGCGGCGTTCAGCATGTCCGGCATCAAGGCCTTGCGCGCCATTGCCGAGACCGATTTTGGCGTCAACACCTCGATTGAACAGGTGATGCGCCTGATGGTGCCGTTCCTGGCCGCCGGTATGCGCTCGGAAACCGGTGTCACCGATGAAGCCCTGGCCACCGCGCAACTTCGTCCGCGTAGTAAAACCAGCACTTCGGCGCCCATCACCAGCAAGGTGTAAAGGGCTAAAACGCCTGCTGCAACCGGCAGGCGTGATGGGCTAAGCTTGCCGCCCATGAGCACCCTCGACTTTCTGCATATTTCCATCGCCGACCAGCAGCTCTACGGGTTTACCGCCGGGCAACTGGTGCTGCGCCTGCCGGTTTCCACGGCCTTGAACGGGGCAGGGGAGCAGAACGGCTCCAACCGTACGCCCCGTGGTTTACACCAGGTTCGCGCACGTATCGGCAGTGGTTTGCCGCTGGGCGCGGTACTGCGTGGCCGGCGCTGGACCGGCGAAATCTGGTCCGCCGAACTGGGCGCGCAATTCCCCGGCCGCGACTGGATTCTGACCCGTATTCTCTGGCTTAGCGGCCGCGAGCCCGGCATCAACCGCCTCGGCACGGTCGATACCTTCCGCCGCTATATCTACCTGCACGGCACCCCCGACACGGAGCCTATGGGTGTCCCGCTGTCCCATGGTTGCATCCGCCTGCGCAACGCCGACGTGCTGGAACTCTTCGAGCGCGTGCCCGTCCATTGCCCGGTAAAAATCGACGAAGCCGCATGCCCGCAGTGGGCAACGGCTGACCTCTGCTAAGGATCTGTTATGACTGTTGGCCTGCAAGGCTCATTGATGCTGGATATCGGCGGCACCTGGCTGACCGCCGAAGACCGCCAGATACTGCGCCACCCCGAAGTGGCTGGCCTGATTCTGTTTGCGCGCAATATCGAAGACCCGCGCCAGGTGCGCGAGCTGTCCGCCGCCATCCGCGCGGTGCGCCCGGACCTGCTGCTGGCTGTCGACCAGGAAGGCGGTCGCGTGCAGCGCCTGCGCCAGGGT
>JBCECW010000555.1:0-3214 GCA_039207785.1 Pseudomonas sp.
CGTAAGGTACCTGCATTGGTCGGTGGCTTTGCCGGGGCGCTGGCGTTGGCCCGGGGTAGCGATCTGGTAGCCACGGTGCCGGAGCGGCACAGCGGGGTATTGCGTGCCGGCCTGTATAGCTTCGACTTGCCGCTGACATTGCCGGTGTTCTCGGTAGCCATGCTCTGGCACCCGCGCCAGGATGCCGACCCTGCCCATCGCTGGTTGCGCCAATGTGTTCGTGAGGTGTGTACAAGGCCGATGCTTGAAAACTAAATTGCACACAATTGAATCGTTAGCTATCTTGTGGCCCGACCATCCCCATTTCGCGGAGCCCGCACCATGACCGACACCCTGTTCAGCATTCCCGCCACCACCATCAAAGGTGAGCAGAAAACCCTGGCCGACTTCGGCGGCAAGGCCGTGCTGGTGGTCAATACCGCCAGCAAATGTGGCTTTACCCCGCAGTACAAAGGCCTGGAAGAGCTGTGGCAGACCTACAAGGACCAGGGCCTGGTGATTCTCGGTTTCCCCTGCAACCAGTTCGGCAAACAGGAGCCGGGCAATGAAGGGGCGATCTCCGAGTTCTGCGAGCTGAACTATGGCGTGAGCTTTCCGCTGTTCAAAAAGATCGACGTCAACGGCGCTGACGCCCACCCGCTGTTTGTGCAACTGAAAAAACGCGCGCCGGGCCTGCTGGGTAGCCAGGGCGTGAAATGGAACTTCACCAAGTTTCTGATTGGTGCCGACGGCAAGGTAGTGAAGCGTTTTGCCCCGCTGACCAAGCCGGAAGAACTGACCAGCGAGATTGAAGCGTTGCTCAAGTGAGTACTCAGCACGACACTCAACTGGACGCCGCCACGGCGCTGCAGCTCGACAAGCAGCTGTGCTTCAAGCTGTATGCCGCCTCGCGCGCGGTGATCCGCGGCTATAAGCCGATGCTCGATCAACTGGGCCTGACCTACCCGCAATACCTGGCCATGCTGGTGTTGTGGGAGTGGCAGCAGGTGCCACCCGAGCAGCCCACGGTAAAAGCCCTGGGCGAGCGCCTGTTGCTGGATTCCGGCACCTTGACGCCGCTGCTCAAGCGCCTGGAGCAACTGGGCTTGGTGGCACGCCAGCGCAGCGCGCGCGATGAGCGCGAGGTGCATCTGGCGTTGACCGAGGTAGGCGTGGCGCTAAAGGCCCAGGTGCTGCCGCTCAAGCAGCAGTTGTTGTGCGAAAGCGGCTTTAACCTGGATGAGCTCGAGGGTTTGCGCGAACAACTGGGCGGTCTGCTGGACCGCTTTATAGCAGCGCCGTAGCCGGCAGCCACTGGTTGAGCAGGGCGAGCAATTCGTCGCGGCGGAAGGGTTTGGCCAGGTAGTCATTCATGCCCGCCGCGGTGCAGCGTTCGCGCTCATCCGGCAGGGCATTGGCGGTCAGGGCAATAATCGGCAGATCGCTCCAGCGCTCCTGCTGGCGAATCCGTCGCGTGGCCTCGTAGCCATCCATCACCGGCATATTGCAGTCCATCAGCACCAGGTCGATGGATTCGCGCTCCAGCACCTCCAGCGCTTCGGCGCCGTTGATGGCCAGCAGCACTTCGCAGCCGGCCTTGCTCAACATGCCCTTGGCGACCAGTTGGTTGACCGGGTTGTCCTCCACCAGCAGCACGCGTTTTTGCTCCAGCGCCACGGTGGTGTTTTGTGGCTGCGGCGCCGCGATGATCTCGCCGCCGGGCTCCAGCGACCGTTGCAGGGCCTTGTGCAGCGCGGCGCGAGAAAGTGGGCGGGGCAGCTGCAGAATGGGCGCCAGGGCGCTGGCCTGTTCGTTAGGCAAAAAGCTGCCGTAGGCGCTGATAAAGACGATGCTGTGTTTGAAGTGTTCGCGCAGGCCTGCCAACTCGTCGCTGCGGTCGGTAATCACCAGGTCGGCCGTTTGCAGGGGCTGTGTGCTGCAACTGTCCAGGCGCTGGTAGCTCAGGCCCCAGCTGGGTAGCACGTGTTGCAACAGGTCGGCCAGGCCGCTGTGCGCATGGCATAGCGCAACCACACGGCCTTGCAGGGCGGGCAATAGCGCCGGTGGCGCGGCGCTGGCCAGCGGCAGCTCCACGCAGAATTCACTGCCGTCGCCGAGTTTGGATTTCAGCGTCAGCGTGCCATGCATGGCTTCGCACAGTTGGCGAGTCAGGGCCAGGCCCAGCCCGGTGCCGCCGTATTGCCGGGTGATGGTGGCGCCGGCCTGGGCGAAGGGTTGGAAGATTCGCGCCTGGGCATCTTCGGCAATGCCGATGCCGCTGTCGGCGACGATGATGCGCACGCCGGGATCGGTATAGGTGATGCGGATATCCACGCGCCCGCTATGGGTGAACTTCAGCGCGTTGGACAGCAGGTTGCTGACCACCTGGCGTACCCGCGTGGGGTCGCCGAGCAGCAGGGCGGGCAGGCGGTTGTCGATCAGGCAGGTGAGCTCGACATTGCTCGCGGCGTTTTGCGACAGCAGGTTGGCGGTGTCTTCCACCAGGGTGGCGAAATCGAAGGGAATGGACTCCAGCTCCAGCTGGCCGGCCTCGAACTTGGACAGGTCGAGAATATCGTTGAGCAACTCCACCAGCACCTTGCCGGAGTTATGGGCAATGCTCAGTTGCTGGCGTTGTTCGGCATTCAGGTTGCTGTCCAGGGCCAGCCCCAGCATGCCCAGCAAGCCGTTGAGCGGGGTGCGGATTTCATGGCTCATATTGGCCAGGAAGGTGGCGCGCGCGCGGGCCATCTGGTTGGCCTGGGCGCGGGCGGTTTCCAGTTCCTGGTTGGACAGGGTCAGGCGCGTGTTGCTGGCTTTCAGTTCATTGGTGCGCGCGGAAATGATGTTTTCCAGTTCGCCCAGGTATTGCGTCAGCTGGTCCTCGGCCTTGCGCCGGTGTTCGACTTCTTCGGACAGGCTGGACAATTGCTGGTTGGTGACATCCACCAGAATGCCGATCTCATCGTTTTCATGGCCGGCCGGGCAGGGCAGCTTTTGCCGGGTAGGGCGGCGCAGGTCGCGGGCGCTGATGGCCTGGATCACGTCGGTGAGCGGCTTGGTCAGCATGAAATAGAACACCACCAAGAGGATCAGCGACAGCAGCAGGCTGTAGGCAAAGCCGCTAAGCAGGGTGACCAGCGAGCGGCGCAGAAAGTTATTGCCGAAGGCAAAGGTGTCCACTTCCAGGCGCAGCAAACCGATGGTTTCTTGTGGCGAGTGGCTGACAAACAGG
>JBCECW010000556.1:0-2225 GCA_039207785.1 Pseudomonas sp.
GACCTATCGCGCGCTGATCTGGGCGCTGGAACCGACCTCGCTGGAATTGCTCGGCCGTGCGGCGCCGCGGGTAGAAATCGAACATGCCAAGACGGTGCTCGGCGATCTGCTGATCGCGGCGCTATGTCCCGTCACAACCTAGGTTGGGCGCAGGCCGTGGGTGTGCATGTTCTGATGGCGCACCTATAACAAGATTGCCGAGGTTTCTCCCATGACTGCTTCCAGCCTGACGCTGGCGCCCCCGTTGGCCGCCGGCTTTGCCCGTTTGGGTTTTGGTGCGCTGCCCCTTGAACGCCTCAAGTCCCGTTATGCCAGCGCCGACAGCGGCTCGCGTTTTATCGAGCTGGACGGCTTCAACGTGCACTACCGCGACGAAGGCACGCGGGACAAACCGGCGCTGGTGCTGATTCATGGCGTGGTCGCCTCGTTGCACACCTGGGACGGCTGGATCAGTGCCTTTGCCGACCAGTACCGCATTATCCGTTTCGATGTACCGGGCTTTGGCCTGACCGGCCCGGCGCGTGATGGCCAATACAACGCCGAGCGTATGGTGAATATCTTCGGCCTGCTGCTTGACCACCTGGGCGTCAGCAAGGCCGTGGTCGCCGGTAACTCCCTGGGCGGCTATATCGCCTGGAACTTCGCCCTGGCGCAGCCGCAGCGGGTGGAGAAATTGATACTGATCGACCCAGCCGGTTACCACATGCACAAGGTGCCGCTGATGATTGCCGCTGCAGCGTTGCCGGGGGCTACCTGGGCGATGCCGATGTGGATGCCACGCGCCTTGATTGCCCAGGGCATCAAGGAAGTCTATGGCGAGCCGGGGCGGATCAAGCCCGGTGTGGTGGACCGCTACTACGACCTGAGTCGCCGCCCTGGTAACCGCCGGGCGATGATGGATATCTTCCGCGTGCTGCTGAAAGTGAACCGCGAAGAACTGCACGGCACGCCGGCACGTGTAGCGCAGATCACCGCGCCAACGCTGCTGATGTGGGGCGACCGCGACCGCTGGATTTCGCCTAAGCATGTGCCGTTGTGGCAGCGCGATTTGCCGGGGATTCAGGTCAAGACCTACCCGGGCGTGGGCCATATTCCGATGGAAGAAATCCCCGAGCAGAGCGCTGCGGACGCGTTGCGGTTTTTGCAGGGCTGACCGCTTGCCCTCACCCCCGACCCCTCTCCCGCAAGCGGGCGAGGGGAGTCGAGCTCCGTCGATCTAGCCCCCTCTCCCGTTTACGGGAGAGGGTTGGGGAGAGGGCAGCGGTACCTGCAAGGATAAAAAAAGCGCCGCCCACTCGAGAGTGGGCGGCGCTTTTTATTGGGCGGCTAGCGCGCTCAGGCCGTCTGCGCCAGCGCCTGGGCAGGCGCGTCGAATTCGCTGCGAGTGCTATGCAACAAATCAATATTGTTGTGCTGCCACGGGTGGAAACCGTCCTTGAAGAAATCCAGGTAGGTTTTGATCAGTGGGCGGAACACGCCGTTTTTTCCCCACATCCAGGTGATGCCGTCGCGCCACACGCGCCAGTTCCACAGCAGGCCATCCTGCTTGAGCATATGGGTCAGGCCGCGAAAGGTGTCGAAGACAAAAAAGAAGGTGCCCATCATCATCGCCCGGCGCAGTAGCTTGCGGCTGCCGCACACCTGGTTGTAGACGTCGAAGGCCACCGCCTTGTGTTCGGTTTCCTCCAGCGCATGCCAGCGCCACAGGCGGATCAGTTCCGGGTGCGCGCCGGCCAGGTGCGCCGGGTCACGCAGCAGGCCGTCGGCCATGATCGCGGTGATATGTTCCAGTGCGGCGGTAGCGGCCAGTTGGCGCTGCGGCGAGAATTTTTTCTGCGTATAGCGAATACGTGCCTGGGCACGTTTTTCGATGCGAGTGATGTTGTAGCCCAGGTCGCGCAGGCGGTTGCTGTATTCCAGGTGCTCGCGGCTGTGGTGGCCTTCCTGGCCGATAAAGCCACGAATCTGCTCCTTGAGCGCCGGGTCGCTGATCTGGTCGCGGAAGTGGCGCACCGAGTCGATAAAAAAGCGCTCGCCGTCGGGGAACAGCACCGACATCGCGTCGAACAGATGGGTCTTGAAGGCATCGACGCTGTCACCAAAACCCTCGATGTCCGCCTTCTGACCGTTCACCGAGGTCGCCGTGGCGAAGAAGCAATCGCCGCCCGAATAATCCTTCAGCCAGGCCAGCCGCTCAGCCGCAACGTCGACGCCCGCCGGCCCGT
>JBCECW010000556.1:2235-3199 GCA_039207785.1 Pseudomonas sp.
GGGCAATGGATTGGGCAGATCGAAATCCAGATGGCGGGGGCGAATCTGCAGTCCTTCGGGTGTAGTGCTGACCATGCTGACTTCCTCAGTCGTTGCTTGTTCGTGGCTAAAACATGCTTGCCACTATGGCCGGGGCAGGCAACGACGCACAGGTTGATAGCTGCCAATGTGGCAGTCATTTATGGCCATCGCCGCTCTCCACTGTTGATTTCCAAACCTTTAGGAGTGGTACAGCGGCTAGGCACGCCTGACTATCCATGGGCCGCGCGTCATTTGTGGCCAAACAACTTCCCTATAAAAACAATGATGAAGTCTAGTCACGATGAAGCAGTCCATGAATTTTGCTGCCGAGCTGGTGCCTATCGCCTATGCCAGTGCCCTGATCGAATTGGCCGCCGAGCTGGGGGTGGCCCGCGACGACTTGCTGCATGCCGCGCGGTTAAAACCGCAGGTGCTGGAAAGCCCCAACGGGCGCCTTTCGTTTATCGACTTCAACCTGCTGGCCAGCGCCGCGCTTACCCAGTGCAACGAACCGGCCCTGGGCCTGCTGCTGGGCCAGCGCCTGAACGTGTCCACCCACGGCATTCTCGGTTACGCCGTGCTTTCCAGCGCCACCCTCGACAAGGCCATCCAGTTCGCCCTCAAGTATTACCGGGTGCTCGGCCTGGCCTATGAACTGGAGCGCCGCGAAGACGGCGAACGCTCCGAATTGCGCGCCAGCGAGTCCATGCCCCTGGGCGCACTCGGGCGCTTCGCCGCCGAAGGCCTGATGTGCAGCCTGCACAGCATTGCCCAGTTTCTGCTCGGGGAAAAAATGCACGGCATCGAAGTGGGCTTCGCCTACCCGGCGCCGCTGTACGCCGAGCGCTACAAGGACGTGTTCGGCCCGCGCGTGCTATTCGACCAGCCCTACCACCGCATCAGCATTCCCCAACACTACCTGCAACGGCCCATGGCCCTGGCC
>JBCECW010000557.1:0-3193 GCA_039207785.1 Pseudomonas sp.
CAGGTCTACCGGCGCGCCGTCGATGGCGTCGAAGTCGACGGCCGTATCCAGGCGCAGCAGGGCGCTGACCGGAGCCTGGCAACCGGGCAAGCGGCAATGGGGGATGGCGATGCCCTTGCCGAAGCCGGTGGAACCGAGCTTCTCGCGGGCGAAGAGGCTTTCGAAAATATCCTGGCTATCGAGATCCGGCACGTCACGTGCGACCAGATTGGCGATGTGTTCGAGCACGCGTTTCTTGCTGCCGCCCGGCGCGTTCACCAGGGAACGGCCGGGGGTCAGGATGTTTTCAAGTCGGATCATGGATGGGGAGTGTTAGCGGGCCGTGGCGCCTTGCAGGCGGTCGAGCTGCTTTTCCTTGTGCTTGATGAGTTGGCGATCGAGTTTGTCGGTCAGCAGGTCGATGGCGGCGTACATGTCCTCATGTTCGGCATTGGCCACGACCTCTTTGCCGGCGACGTGCAAGGTGGCTTCGACTTTCTGCTTGAGCTTCTCGACCTCCATGATCACTTGTACGTTGCTGATCTTGTCGAAGTGCCGCTCCAGCCGGCTGAATTTCTCGCCGACATAGTCACGCAGGGCGTCGGTCACATCCAGCTGATGTCCACTGATGTTGACTTGCATACCGCTTCTCCTTGTTGCCTTGTGTAAGAGACAGATCATTCATGACCTGCCACCGGAACACTTTGGCCTGACAGCACAAGGCTGTCAGCTGGCCTCGGTCACATCAGGCGCTTGCGTTCGCTGGAGGGCGCTATACCAAGGGATTCACGGTATTTTGCGACCGTCCTGCGGGCGACCTGGATGCCTTGTGCCTCCAGTAAACCAGCGATCTTGCTGTCGCTCAATGGCTTTTTCGCGTTTTCCGCGGCAACCAGTTTCTTGATGATGGCGCGGATGGCGGTGGACGAACATTCGCCGCCTTCGGAGGTGCTGACGTGGCTGGAGAAGAAGTATTTCAGCTCGTAAATGCCACGCGGCGTGTGCATGAATTTCTGCGTGGTGACGCGCGAAATGGTCGACTCGTGCATGCCCACCGCTTCGGCGATGTCGTGCAGCACCAGGGGTTTCATCGCTTCGTCGCCGTAATCGAGGAAGCCGCGCTGGTGCTCGACGATCTGGCTGGCCACTTTCATCAGCGTTTCGTTGCGGCTTTGCAGGCTCTTGATAAACCAGCGCGCCTCTTGCAGCTGATTGCGCATAAAGGTGTTGTCGGCGCTGGAGTCGGCGCGGCGGACAAAGCCGGCGTATTGCGGGTTGACACGCAGGCGCGGCATGGCTTCCTGGTTCAGCTCCACCAGCCAGCGGTCGTTGTGCTTGCGCACGATCACGTCCGGCACCACGTACTCCGGCTCGCTGGCTTCGATCTGCGAGCCGGGGCGCGGGTTAAGGCTCTGGATCAGCTCGATCACCTGGCGCAGCTCGTCTTCCTTGAGCTTCATGCGGCGCATCAGCTGGCTGTAGTCGCGGTTGCCGAGCAGGTCGAGGTAATCACCGGCCAGGCGTTGGGCTTCGGCGAGCCACGGGGTTTTCGCCGGCAGCTGGCGCAGTTGCAGCAGCAGGCATTCGCGCAGGTCGCGGGCGCCAATGCCTGAGGGTTCGAATTGCTGGATGCGGTGCAGCACGGCTTCGACTTCGTCGAGCTCGATATCCAGCTCGGGGTCGAAGGCGTCCAGCACTTCTTCGAGGGTTTCTTCCAGGTAGCCCTGGTCGTTGATGCAGTCGATCAGGGTAACGGCGATCAGGCGGTCCTTGTCGGACATTGGCGCCAGGTTGAGCTGCCAGAGCATATGGCTCTGCAGGCTTTCACCGGCCGAGGTGCGGGTGGTGAAGTCCCACTCGTCATCATCGTTGGAAGGCAGGCTGCTGGCGCTGGTCTGGTAGACGTCTTCCCAGGCGGTGTCGACGGGCAGTTCGTTGGGAATGGTCTCGTTCCATTCACCCTCTTCCAGGTTGTCGACCGTGGGCGTCGAGCTCTCCTGAAAGCTGTTGTCCTGGTACGACTCTTCGGCGTTAGGGGCTGGCGCCGCGCTTTCGGCGTTTTCGCCCAGCGGGTCGCTGTTATCGAAGTCCTCGCCTTCTTCCTGGCGTTCGAGCATGGGATTAGACTCCAACGCCTCCTGAATCTCCTGTTGCAGATCCAGCGTAGACAGTTGGAGTAAGCGGATGGCTTGTTGCAGCTGCGGTGTCATCGTCAGCTGCTGGCCCATTTTTAGGACTAGCGATGGTTTCATGGAGGGGGCTTAAGACCTTATTCGCCGGCGCAACGCGCTTTCCACAACGAGGGCGCCGGAGCGCCACCAGGAAGCAAATTATATGCCTATGTTTGAGGGTTTTGCCTAGTCCTTACTCGACGTCTGTAGTGAGTGTGGGATATTCACTACAGACGGGTGCTGCGGGTACTGCTTACAGGCGGAACTCGTGGCCCAGGTAGACCTCTTTCACCAACTGGTTGGCCAGGATGGTTTCAGCGTCGCCCTCGGCAATCAGCTGGCCGTCGTTGACGATATAGGCCGTTTCGCAGATATCCAGGGTCTCGCGCACGTTGTGATCGGTGATCAGCACGCCAATGCCTTTGGCCTTGAGGTGATGAATGATCTGTTTGATATCGCCAACGGAAATCGGGTCAACACCGGCGAAGGGTTCATCCAGCAGGATAAATTTCGGCGCCGTGGCCAGTGCGCGGGCAATTTCCACCCGGCGGCGTTCACCACCGGACAGGCTCATGCCGAGGTTGTCGCGAATATGGCTGATATGGAATTCCTGCAGCAGGTTTTCCAGCTCCTTGCGCCGACCGGCTGCGTCGAGTTCCTTGCGGGTTTCGAGGATGGCCATGATGTTGTCGGCCACCGACAGCTTGCGGAAGATGGACGCTTCTTGCGGCAGGTAGCCGATACCGGCGCGTGCGCGGCCGTGCATGGGCAGGTGGGTAACGTCCTGCTGGTCGATCAGTACGCGGCCCTGGTCAGCGTTGACCAGGCCGACAATCATGTAGAAACAGGTGGTTTTGCCGGCGCCGTTCGGGCCGAGCAGACCAACGATCTGCCCGCTCTCGATCGACAGGCTGACATCACGAACCACCTGGCGGCCTTTGTAGGCTTTGGCCAGGTGCTGGGCTTTGAGAATCGCCATTACTGCGCCTGTTGGTCGGCCGGCTGGGCGCCAGCGGGTTTGTTCTTGGGCTGGATCACCATGT
>JBCECW010000558.1:0-2042 GCA_039207785.1 Pseudomonas sp.
CCAGCCCCTCTCCCGCAAGCGGGAGAGGGGAGCCAAACCGAGCAAGCTCCATCATTCCACCTCCGCCACAGCACGTTTGGCTGGCGCCGCAGCCGGCGCTTCCAGCAACACATCCGCCACCAGTTCAGCGATGTCCTTGATCTGCGGCCGCGGTTCCACCACGCCTTCGAGCATCGCCGTGCACTGCGGGCAACCCACGGCCACCAGCTCGGCGCCGGTTTCCTTGATATCGACCATGCGCATATCCGGAATCCGCTGCTTGCCGGGAATATCGGTAATCGGCGCGCCACCGCCACCGCCACAGCACCGCGAGCGGAAACCGGAACGCTGCATTTCTTTTACCTCGATACCCAAGGCGCGCAACACATCGCGTGGTGCCTCGTACTCGCCGTTGTAACGGCCCAGGTAGCACGGGTCGTGGTAAGTCACCGAGCCACCCTTGTGCTGGCCCAGGTTGAGTTTCTGCCCGGCGATCAGCTCGGCAATAAAGGTGCTGTGGTGCAGCACTTCATAATTGCCGCCCAGGGCGCCGTATTCGTTTTTCAGCACATGGAAGCTATGCGGGTCGCAGCTGACGATGCGCTTGAAGCTGTATTTGCCCAGGGTGGCGATATTGCGCTTGGCCAACTGCTGGAAGGTGGCTTCGTCACCCAGGCGACGGGCCACATCGCCGCTGTCGCGTTCTTCCAGCCCCAGCACGGCGAAGTCGACCTTGGCCGCCTTCAGCACTTTGACGAACGCGCGCAGGGTGCGCTGGTTGCGCATATCGAAGGCGCCATCGCCGACCCAGAACAGCACGTCGGTGGTTTTCTTGTCGCTGAGCAAATCGAGGTTCAGGTCCGCCGCCCAGTTCAAACGGCCACCGGGGTTAAAGCCGCCGGGGTTATCGGTGGCAATCAGGTTATCCAGCACCTCGGCGCCCTTGTTGGGCGTGGCACCTTTTTCCAGAGTCAGATGGCGGCGCATATCGACGATGGCATCGACGTGCTCGATCATCATCGGGCACTCCTCCACGCAGGCGCGGCAGGTGGTGCACGACCACAGGGTTTCAGCGTCCACCAGACCATTGACGATGGGCTGGTGCGGGCCGCCGCTATGCTCGCCCACGGCTTTGCCAGGGTAAGGGCTACCGGCAAACTTGGCATCGCTGCCGCCGGCCAGGCCGACCACCATGTCTTGAATCAGCTTTTTCGGGTTCAGTGGCTGGCCGGCGGCAAAGGCCGGGCACGCCGCTTCGCACTTGCCGCACTGCACGCAGGCGTCGAAGCCCAGCAGCTGATTCCAGGTGAAATCGGTGGGTTTTTCCACGCCCAGGGGCGCATCGGGATTATTCAGGTCCAGGGCTTTCAGGCCGGTGGAGCGGCCACCGCCAAAGCGTTCGGCGCGGCGGTGCCAGGCCAGGTGCAGGGCACCAGCAAAGGCGTGTTTCATCGGCCCGCCCCAGGTCATGCCGAAGAACAGCTCGGACACACCCCAGGCCACGCCCACCGCGAGAATCACCGCCAACACCCAGCCACCAAAATCGGCGGGCAGAATGCCGGCCACCGGCAAGGTGGCGATAAAGAAGCTGGCAGAAAACATCAGCAGGCTTTTCGGCAAGCGCATCCACGGGCCTTTGGACAGGCGCGAAGGTGGGTCCAGCCGGCGTTTGGCCACAAACAAGGCACCGGCAAACATCAACGCCGTGGCGCCCAGCAGGGCAAAGCCAAGAATGCGGTTATGCAGGCCAAAGCCATGCACCAGCAGCGCCAGCACCGCCGCCAGCACAAAGCCGCCGGCCGTGGCCACGTGGGTGTTGGCGATATATTTGTCGCGGGCCACCACATGGTGCAGATCGACCATATAGCGCTTGGGCATGGCCAGCAGGCCACCCAGCCAGTCGACCTGAGCCGGCCGACCACGGCGCCACATCAGAAAGCGCTTACCCGCACCAAGCACCGCCAGAAATAGCGCGGCGAAGAGCAGGATGGGCAGTAGGGTGTTCAACATCGTTGGTCTCCACAATTCAGTCCCCTCGCCCCTACGGGGAGAGGGTAAGGGTG
>JBCECW010000558.1:2052-3179 GCA_039207785.1 Pseudomonas sp.
GGAGAGGGGGCGCAGGCGACGCAAATCACCGGCAACGCCACCCTCTCCCCCAGCCCCTCTCCCGCAAGCGGGAGAGGGGAGACCATCGCCTTAGAAGTCCTTGCACAACCGCAACGCGTCATAGATCGCCGCGTGGGTATTGCGCTGGGCCACGCAGTCGCCGATGCGGAACAGCAGGTAGCCATCCCCCGCCTCGCTCAGGCACGGCTGCGGCTTGATTGCGAACAGGGCTTCAACATCGATCTGGCCTTTGTTGCGCGAGCGTTCTTTCAGCGCGTAGTACAGGGTTTCGTCCGGGCGTACGCCGTTTTCCACCACCACCTGGTCCACCACCCGCTCCTCTTTGGCGCCGGTGTATTCGTTTTCCAGCACGGCCACCAATTTGTCGCCTTCGCGGTAGACCTTCTCCAGCATCATGTCGCCGGTCATGATCACTTCTTTGGGGTACATGCTGCGGTAGTAGGTGGGGAACGAGGTGCCGCCCATGGCCACACCAGGCTTGGTGTCGTCGGTGACGATTTCCACCTGCGCGCCTTTGTCGGCCATAAAGTCGGCCACCGACATACCGGTGAATTCACAGATGGTGTCGTACACCAGCACGTTCTTGCCCGGCGCCACTTTGCCGTCGAGCACGTCCCAGCTGCTGACCACCAGGCCCTCAGCCGAGCCCCAGTGTTCGTTCTGCTCCAGGTACGGATGACCGCCGTTGGCCAGCACGATCACATCCGGACGCAGGTCCTGGATGGTCGCCACATCGGCGCCAGTGCCCAGGCGCAGGTCGATTTTCAGGCGGGCCAGTTCCAGCTGATACCAGCGGGTGATACCGGCAATCTGGTCACGCTGCGGCGCTTTCGAGGCCGTGGTGATCTGCCCGCCGAGCTGGTCTTTCTTTTCGAACAGGGTGACGTCGTGGCCACGCTCGGCCGCTACGCGAGCCGCTTCCAGACCCGCCGGGCCACCACCAACGATCACCACCTTGCGTTTGACCCCGGTGGTTTTCTCGATGATATGCGGCACGCCCATATATTCACGGGAGGTGGCCGCGTTCTGGATGCACAGCACATCCAGGCCCTGGTACTGGCGGTCGATGCAGTAGTTGGCACCGACGCACTGCTTGATCTGGTCGA
>JBCECW010000559.1:0-3158 GCA_039207785.1 Pseudomonas sp.
CTAACGCGCGAGCATCTTCTCCAATAAGCCGCGCAAATCCGCCACCTCCTCTGCCGACAGCGCTGCGGTAAATTCCCGCAGGGCCGTATCTGCCAATGCGGGCAATTGTGCGCTGACCGCAAGCCCCTTTTCCGTCAGCGCCAGGCGCCATTGGCGCTGGTCGTGGGGATCGTGGTGGCGCTCTACCAGCGCCTTGCGTTCCAGGCGGTCGAGCATGCGGGTCATCGCCGCACTATGGATGCCCAGTTGCTGACACAAGGTGCCCGCCGTCTGCTCGCCCTCGGCAATATGCCTGAGCACTTTCAGTTGCGCGGCGGTGATGCCCAGCGGCAGCAAATGGCGATCTAGCAGGCGATCTTTTAGCGCATCGCAGTGGCCCAGCAGCAGCCCCAGGTGGGCGCCAGCAAAACTGCTGGTGGAGAAATTGGCCATCTCGTCACTCCCCTTCAGGCACCAGGATTTTCTGGATCGCCGGCGCAATCACCCGCACCAAGTCGTTGTGCTCAGCCGCCACCAGCATCGGCACGCCGATTACCCGTCTGCCCACCACCATGCCAATCAACAACGAGGCCACCAGGCCGGCGCGCAGCTTGGCTTCGGCATCCGCGTGCGCGCGGGTGCCGGTTAGCAAACGCGCCTGGATAAACCCACGCAATTGGTCGCGCGCCTGGTCGTTGACAAAGGCGCCGCGCAGGGTGGCCATCAGCGGTTTGGACTCCTCACTCAAGCCCTCCCAGGCGGTTAGAAACGCCTGCACCACCCGCTCGCCCAGGTGCTCATCCGGGCCTTCGTACAGCGCATCAAAACGCTCCAGCGCTGACGCGGGAATTTCCATCACGGCGGCAAACAACTCGTCCTTGGAGCGGAAAAATTGCATCACCTGGGCCACATCCACGCCCGCATCGGCGGCCACCAAACGGATGGTGGTGCGGGCAAAACCATCGCTGGCAAAGCGTGCGCGTGCCGCGTCCAGCACGCTCTGGCGGGTGCTGCCTGTGCCGGGTCGGCGGCCGCGACGAGCAGGAGCGCCGGTGTTTTTTTCCATAAGGATGCTCGGTTTTTTGTCGCATCCTGACATATATCAACACGTGTTGATTAATTTTTTTTCCCGCCGTACCTTACGGCCAACAGTCCCACCGTCAAAAACAACAAATGGAGTCAACATGACTGACTGCCCCAAGATGTTCGTACCGTCCCATCCGTTGCCGCCGGCCCGTACCGGTGTGTTTACCGCCTTTGAACCCGGTACCCGAACGCTGAAGGCAGGCTTTCAGGTGGCGCCGCCCTTCCGCCCGATCCCGGTGGATATCGTGTTCGAGAAAGACGTGGCAGTGACCCTGCGCGATGGCGTAACGATCTACACCGATATCTTTCGCCCGGCGGGCACCGAGAAGGTGCCCGTCATCGTGTGCTGGAGCCCCTACGGCAAAGGCCAGGGCACCTCGGCCAGCGTGATGGGCGTATTTGGCCTGGTGGGGCTTAGCAACTCGGTGGTTTCGGGGCTGGCCAAGTTCGAAGCACCGGACCCGGCCTACTGGTGCGCCCAGGGCTATGCCATCTGCAACCCTGATGTACGCGGTGGCGTGGATTCCGAAGGCGACAGCGTGCTCTGGGACCGCCAGGAAGGCCGCGACTGCCACGACCTGATCGAGTGGCTGGCCGAACAAAGCTGGTGCACCGGCAAGGTCGGCATGAGTGGCACCTCGTACCTGGCCGCCTCGCAGTGGTTTACCGCCGCCGAGCAGCCCAAGCACCTGGCCGCCATCAACCCCTGGGAAGGCATCAGCGATGTGTACCGCGACCTGGTGATGCGCGGCGGCATGCCCGACACCGGCTTTGGCGGCCTGCTGCAACACGGCAGCTTCTTTGGCAAAAGCCGCAAGGAAGACATCCTTTCCGAAGTGCAGGCGTACCCGCTGATCAATGACCTGTGGGCCAACAAGATCCCGGATTTCGACCGCATCAATGTGCCGGCCTTTGTGGTCGCCAGCTACTCCAATACCCTGCACACCGCCGGCACCTTCCGCGCCTGGCGGCGTATCGCCTCGCAGGACAAATGGCTGCGTATCCACAACAGCCAGGAGTGGCCGGATTACTACGACGAAGCCAACGTCAAGGACCTGCAGCGCTTCTTCGACCGCTACCTCAAAGGTATCGACAACGACTGGGAAAGCACCCCGCGCGTGCGCTACGCCGTGCATGACTTCCATGGCGGCGACCAGGTGAACGTGCCGGCCGATAGCTTCCCGCCAGCCGCAGCGGTGGCCACCAAGCTGTACCTCGATGGCGCCTCGCGCATGCTGCTGCCAACGGCACCGGCCAACGATGTGCCGGCCAGCTCCGACGTCGGAGGCAGCCCTGAAGTGGTGTCCTTTATCACCCGTTTCGACCAACCCACCGAAGTAATCGGTTACCCCAAGGCGCACCTATGGGTCGAGGCACGCGGCAGCGACGATATGGACCTGTTCGTGCTAGTGCAGAAGCTGGATAAATTTGGCAGCCAGCTGCAGCAATTCACCGCGCCCAACCATAACGCGCGCATTCACGACCTCACCGACCACGGCGCTACCGTGCTGCGCTACAAAGGCTCGGATGGCCGTCTGCGGGTGTCCTTGCGCCACCTGGATAAAGCGCTGTCCACCGACGAGGTGCCGGCCCATAGCTTCGACCGCGTGGAAAAACTCGCGCCCGGCGAAATCGTCGCCATCGAAATCGACCTGCTGCCGCTCGGTTGGTCGTTCCAGCCCGGCGAGCAACTGCGCTTTGTCATCAGCTCGCGCAACCTCTCCGGCACCTTGATGCCTGGCACGGCCGAATACAAAGGCGCCAACAGCGGCCAGCACGTAATCCACACAGGTGGGCAGCATGCCTCCTACCTGCAACTTCCGATCAAGGCGGTTTAAGCCATGAGCCAGTCCCCTATCCTGACCGGTGTTTTTGCAGGCCCTATCGCCGGCTTGAAATACCAGACGCCGACCTTGTCTGGCGTCACCTCCGCCACCGGCGAATTTCACTACCGCGCCGATGAGGCCATCAGCTTTCTGATCGGCGGCATCACACTCGGCGCTACCCAGGCGGCACCGCGCCTGAACCTGGCGCAACTGGCCAATCGCGTCGACGGCAAGATCGATAAACTGCTCGACGCCTCGGTGACCAAC
>JBCECW010000560.1:0-3131 GCA_039207785.1 Pseudomonas sp.
AATGCCCGCGACATGCTCACCTACACCGAGCTGAAAGCCTCTGCCGATGGCGTGATTACCGAGCGCCAGGCCGAAACCGGCCAGGTGGTGCAGGCTACGGTGCCGATCTTTACCCTGGCACGGGCCGGCGAGCGGGATGCGGTATTCGACGTATACGAGTCGTTGTTCGACCAGGCGCTGGCCGAGCAACCGGTGACCGTCGCCCTGCTCGACCGCCCGGCCATCAGCGCCCAGGGCAAGGTGCGGGAGATCACCCCCACCATCGACGCCCAGAGCGGCACGGTAAAAGTGAAAGTGGCGCTGCACGATGTGCCCGAGGCCATGACCCTTGGCGCCGTGGTTACCGCCACCGTGCGCCCGAAAACCCGGCACCGGGTGGTGTTGCCTTGGTCGGCGCTGTTTAAAAGCCAGCAGCAGCCTGCGGTCTGGCTGGTGGACGCGCAGCATAAGGTCAGCTTGCAGCCGGTCGGCGACGTGGCCTATGGCAGTGGCACCGTGCGGGTCGGCCAAGGCTTGCAGGCGGGCCAGCAGGTGGTGGTCGCCGGCGGACAGTTGCTGCATCCCGGCCAACAGGTGGAAATTGCCACGCCGGATAAAGCCGCCGAGCCGGAAAAGGCCAAGGTCGCGGCACCTGTCCAGGAGGCCACGCCATGAGCCGTTTCGCCTGCCGACGGGCCTGGCTGCTATTGGCGCCGCTGCTGCTTGCCGGCTGTTCGGAAAAGGAACCGGAGCACCCCACGCCGCGCCCGGTGCTCTATAGCGTGGTCAAGGTGCAGCAGCAGGCCACGGTCGGCCGCTTCGCCGGCACCATCGAGGCCCGCTATGAAACCACCGTGGGGTTTCGCACCAATGGCCGGATCGCCTCGCGCACGGTGAATGTCGGCGACAAGGTCGCCAGCGGCACCCTGCTCGCCACCCTCGACCCCAGCGACCAGGAAAACCAGCTGCGTGCCAGCGAAGGACAGATGGCCAGCGCCAATGCGCAATGGCTGGAAGCCCAGGCCGATGCCCGCCGGCAGGCCGAGTTGTTCGACCGTGGCGTGGGCGCCAAGGCCAACCTCGACGACGCCCAGGCCCGCCTGAAAACCAGCCGCGCCAGCCTCGACCAGATGGCTGCCGATGTGCAGCACGCCAAGGACCAGGTGGCCTACACCCGCTTGCTCAGCGATTTCGATGGCGTGGTCACGGCCTGGACCGCCGAGATCGGCCAGGTGGTCGCTGCCGGCCAGGAAGTGTTGACCCTGGCCCGCCCGGATGTACGCGAAGCGGTGTTCGACCTGCCGGACGAACAGGTCGCCAGCCTGCCGGCCGATGCGCGCTTTACCGTGACCTCGCAACTGCAAGGCGATATCTACGCCAGCGCCCGCATTCGCGAAATGGCGCCCCAGGCCGATGCCGCCACCCGCTCGCGGCGGGTGCGCCTGACCCTGGATCAGGCGCCTGAAGAGTTACGCCTGGGCACCACCATCAATGTCGAACTCAGCAGCCAGGCGCCGGCCCATAGCACCCTGCCAGCCAGTGTGCTGCTGGCGCAGGACCGTGCCGATAGCCCACAGCAGCAGGTGTGGGTTATCGACCCCGACAGCCTGGCCGTCAGCCAACGCAGCGTGCAGGTGCTGGCGCGCCAGGGCGATACCGTCGTGATTGGCGCAGGGCTGCAGGACGGCGACAAGGTGGTGCGCGCCGGCGTAAACAGCCTGAAGGCCGGGCAGATCGTCAAGCTGGATGCAGGAGCCGAGCAATGACCCAGGCAGTAGATAACGGCCAGGCGCCAAACCAGCAGAAAAGTGGCTTCAACCTGTCGGACTGGGCGCTGCGGCACCAGTCGCTGGTCTGGTACCTGATGGCCGTGTCCCTGGTGATGGGGATCTTTTCCTACTTCGAGCTGGGCCGCGAGGAAGACCCCTCCTTTACCATCAAGACCATGGTGATCCAGACCCGCTGGCCCGGCGCCACAGTCAACGACACCTTGCAGCAGGTAACCGACCGCATCGAAAAGAAGCTGGAGGAACTGGACGCCCTGGACTACGTAAAAAGCTATACACGGCCTGGGGAGTCGACGGTGTTTGTCTACCTCAAGGACACCACCGACGGTAAGGACATCCCGGATATCTGGTACCAGGTGAGAAAGAAGATCACCGATATCCAGGGCGAATTTCCCCAGGGTTTGCAGGGCCCGTTCTTCAACGATGAATTCGGCGATGTGTTTGGCAGCATCTACGCCTTTACCGGCGATGGCCTCAGCTATCGCCAACTGCGCGACTACGTGGAAAAGGTGCGCCTGGATATCCGCAGCGTGCCTAACCTGGGCAAAGTGCAGTTGATTGGCGAGCAGAACGAGGTGCTGTACCTGAACTTCTCCACCCGCAAACTGGCCGCCCTGGGCTTGGACCAGGCGCAGGTGATGCAAAGTTTGCAGGCACAGAACAGCGTGACGCCCTCGGGGGTGATCGAGGCCGGGCCGGAGCGCATTTCGGTGCGCACCTCCGGCGAGTTCCGCTCCGAGGCCGACCTGCAGGCGGTGAACCTGCGGGTGAATGAGCAGTTCTATCGCCTGGCCGACCTGGCCACTGTCGAACACCGTTACCAGGACCCGCCCGAGTCGCTGTTCCGCTTCAACGGCCAACCCGCCATCGGCCTGGCAGTGGCCATGCGCGATGGCGGCAATATCCAGACCTTCGGCCAGCAATTACACCAGCGCATGGAAGAAATCACCGCCGAACTGCCGGTGGGTGTTGGCGTGCACCAGGTGTCCAACCAGGCGGAAGTGGTGAACAAGGCCGTAGGCGGTTTCACCAGTGCGCTGTTCGAGGCGGTGATTATCGTGCTGGTGGTCAGCTTTATCAGCCTTGGGGTACGTGCCGGCCTGGTGGTGGCCTGTTCCATTCCCCTGGTGCTGGCCATGGTGTTTGTATTTATGGAGTACAGCGGCATCACCATGCAGCGCATTTCCCTCGGCGCCTTGATCATCGCCCTCGGCCTGCTGGTGGACGATGCCATGATCACCGTGGAAATGATGGTCACGCGCCTCGAGGCCGGCGATACCCGTGCCCAGGCGGCGACCTTCGCCTATACCTCCACGGCCTTTCCGATGCTGACCGGCACGCTGGTGACGGCGGCCGGTTTTGTAC
>JBCECW010000561.1:0-2618 GCA_039207785.1 Pseudomonas sp.
GCAGCGCCTGAACACTAGCAATGCGCTGATCGACGACACCAGCGTCGCCTCCCACCCGGATGTGCAGGCAGCCGCCGCGCAACTGCGCCAGGCCTACCTGGAAAACGCCCGCACCACGCTGATTGCACCGGTTACCGGCTATGTGGCCAAACGCACCGTGCAATTGGGCCAGCGCGTGCAACCGGGTACTGCGCTGATGGCGGTGATTCCCCTGGACCAGCTGTGGATCGACGCCAACTTCAAGGAAACCCAGCTGCGCGAGATGCGCATCGGCCAGGCGGTGGAGATCACCTCCGACCTGTACGGCGACGACGTACGTTTCAGCGGCACCATCGACAGCCTCGGTGCTGGCACCGGTAGCGCCTTTGCCCTGCTGCCGGCACAGAACGCCACCGGCAACTGGATCAAGATTGTCCAGCGTGTGCCGGTGCGGGTAGTGCTTAACCCTGAGCAGTTGAAAAGCCATCCGCTGCGCATCGGCCTGTCGACCCAGGTGGACGTCGACCTGCACGACCAGAGCGGCCCGGTGCTGGCGCAAAAGCCGCCGCAAAAGCCGACCCTGGAAACCGATGTGTATCAGCAGCAACTGGCTCAGGCCGATGCCCTGATCCAGCAGTTGATTGAACAAAACAATGCCGTGGCCAAAACCGCTCAGCGTTAAGCGCTGAGCTTCACTTCCGGGACCTGCCATGGAAACCAAAGCTTCCTTTACGCCGCCGAGCCTGGTGCTGGCCACCATTGGCCTGTCGCTGGCGACCTTTATGCAAGTGCTGGACACCACCATCGCCAACGTGGCGTTGCCAACCATCTCCGGCAACCTCGGGGTCAGCGCGGAGCAGGGCACCTGGGTTATCACCTCGTTTGCCGTCAGCAACGCCATTGCCTTGCCGCTCACCGGTTGGCTGAGCCGCCGCTTTGGCGAGGTAAAGCTGTTTCTCTGGGCCACCCTGCTGTTTGTACTGGCCTCGTTCCTGTGCGGCATCTCGCGCTCCATGCCGGAACTGGTGGCCTTTCGCGTGTTGCAAGGGGTCGTAGCGGGGCCGCTGTACCCAATGGCGCAAACCCTGCTGATTGCCATCTATCCCCCGGCGAAACGGGGGATGGCCATTGCCCTGCTGGCCATGGTCACGGTGGTGGCGCCGATTGCCGGGCCGATCCTGGGCGGCACCATCACCGACAGCTACAGCTGGCCGTGGATCTTCTTTATCAACGTGCCCATCGGTCTGTTCGCCGCCTTTGTGGTGCGCCAGCAACTGGCGGCGCGGCCGGTGGTCACCAGTCGCCAGCCCATGGACTATGTCGGCCTGCTGGCCCTGATCATCGGCGTCGGCGCCTTGCAGGTGGTGCTGGATAAAGGCAATGACGCGGACTGGTTCGAGTCCACCTTTATCATTGCCGGCACGGCGATTTCGGTGGTGGCGCTGGCCTTCTTCGTGATCTGGGAGATGACCGACGAGCACCCGGTGGTCAACCTGCGCCTGTTCGCTTACCGCAACTTCCGCTACGGCACCCTGGTGCTGGTGTTGGGTTACGCCGGCTTCTTCGGTATCAACCTGATCCTGCCGCAATGGCTGCAAACCCGGCTGGGCTATACCGCCACCTGGGCCGGCTTTGCTGCGGCGCCACTGGGCATTCTGCCGGTGCTGCTGTCGCCCTTTATCGGCAAATACGCGCCGCGCTTCGACCTGCGGGTGCTGGCTGGCTTGGCGTTTCTGGCCATGGGGTTGAGCTGCTTTATGCGGGCAAGCTTTACCACGGAGGTGGATTACCAGCATATCGCCTTGGTCCAGCTGTTTATGGGCATTGGCGTGGCGCTGTTCTTTATGCCGACGCTGACCATCCTGCTGTCCGACCTGCCGCCCAACCAGATCGCCGAGGGTTCGGGCCTGGCCACCTTCCTGCGGACCCTGGGCGGTAGTTTTGCCGCCTCGTTGACCACCTGGATCTGGATTCGCCGCGCCGACCAGCACCACGCCTATATGACCGAGAGCATCAGCGTCTACGACCCGGCGACCCGCGAGGCGCTGCACAACCTGGGCGGCGCCAGCCCGCAGGCCTATACGCAGCTGGACCAGATGGTCACCAGCCAGGCCTATATGCTCTCCACCGTGGACTATTTCACGCTGCTGGGCTGGATGTTTACCGGGTTGATCCTGATCGTCTGGCTCGCCAAGCCGCCGTTTACGGCCAAGGCCGGGCCGGAGGCGAGCGGCGGGCATTAATGTCTTGGTGGGGGGGGCGCACCCTACGATTTGGGCGTAACCCCATCGAGCGGGTACGACACGGAATCGTAGGGTGCGCTCCGCGCACCAAGCGATGCCTGTCATCATTCATACATCAAAAATTAATTCCTCCGTCACGGAACTCGGGCAGTTTGCAAGCCTGCGTTTACCTCAGAGGAGTTGCCATGTTGTTTACCCCATCGCGTTACATCAAACCCTTTGCCATTGCGTTGTTGGCCGCTGCTGTCAGCGCCTGCGCAAGCACCGCGCAGACGCCTGCCAAGCCTGCTGGCAAGGCACCGGACGTAGCGCTGAACAACACCGATTGGTATCAGGTACGTACCGACAGCGAAGTCTATGTGTTCGACGACTACGCGGTGTTCACTCAGTTTGTGC
>JBCECW010000561.1:2628-3130 GCA_039207785.1 Pseudomonas sp.
GACAACTTCGGCCGCGCGCTGATCCTGGGCCTGAAAGCCGAAGACCAGAACCTGCCGCTCAAAGATATCGCTGCTGCGCGCTTCCTCGACGTCAGTCTGGTGCCGGCAAGTCCGTTCTACGGTGAAATCCGCAAAGGCGGCGTGATCTACGTGTTCGCCCGTTACGGCGACATGATGGATATGTACCGCACTGGCGAGCCGACCTTCAGCTACACCGAAATCGGCGGTGGCCCGAAAGGTGAACGCGTGGTGTACGGCCTGATGAAAGAAGAGAAAAAGCCAGAGAAACAAATCGCGCTGTTCCACCAGAAGTACCCGCACTAAACATTCGTGCCGGATTAAAAAAGGCGACCTGTGGGTCGCCTTTTTTATGTCCATTCCACGATGGATTTCGCTGCGCTCTACCCATCCTACGAATCTGTAGGGCGTTTCTGATTTTGGCACCCTTGTTGCAATCCCCCGGTTACCTACCGCTTTGCGTCAAAAAAACTGCGGTCACCGG
>JBCECW010000562.1:0-3129 GCA_039207785.1 Pseudomonas sp.
CCAATACGCAGCGGGTCGCCCACCAGGTTCAGCGGCAACCGCGGGTCGAGGTTAAACACCAGTTCCAGGTGCTTGGCGGCCACCTTGTCGCCAATCAGGTTGGCGACGTTCTCCAGCACCTGTTGCAGGTTGAAGTCGATCTGCTCGACACCCAGCTTGCCGGCCTCGATCTTGGAAAAGTCGAGGATGTCATTGATCACCCCCAGCAGATGCTGGCTGGCCTGCTGGATCTTTTCCACATAACCGCGCTGGCGGGGCTGCAGATCGGTTTTCTGCGCCAGGTGGGCCATGCCGATAATGGCGTTCATCGGCGTGCGGATCTCATGGCTCATATTGGCCAGGAAGTCCGACTTGAGCCGCGCCGCCTCTTCGGCCATTTCCTTGGCATCGGCCAGGGCCGCCTCGGCCTGCTTGCGCGCGGTGATATCGCGGCTTACGCCCACCAGCCCCAGCGGCACGCCACGGTCATCGCGAAAGATGGTGCGCAGGGTGTCGAACACCACCCAGCGGCCATCGGGGTAACGCACCTTGCCTTCGCTTTCGTAGGTGCTGTCGCGGGTGATGGCGGTGTAGTCGTGTTCTTCGCGCTTGGACGCCAATTCGAGCTTGAGCAACTCATGGTCGCGCTTGCCCAGCACCTGCTCGCTGCTATGGCCGAACCGGTCGGCGCAGGCCTGGTTGATGCCCAGGTAACGGCCCTGGATATCCTTGAACCAGATCGGGTCGGGAATGGCGTTGATAATGGCCAGCAAGGTACTGCGCTGGCGCACCACCTCCGCTTCGGCCCGCTGGCGCTGGCGAATCTGCGTGCGCAAATGGCGGTTCCACAGCACCACCACGACCAGCGCCGCCAGCACGCCGAGCATATAAGGCCAGCCGACCACAAACAGGCTCTGCCAGCTGAAGGCCGACAGCGGCGGCAGCCAGCGATCGAGGATCTGCTCGTGCTCTTCCCGCGTCAGGCTTTGCAGGCCCTTGTCCAGCACGGCGGCCAGTTGCGGCCAGTCGCGGCGCACGGCGAAATGCAGTTCGCTGCGCAGCAGGCCCGACTCGCCGCGCAGCTCGATATTGGCCAGGCTGAGTTTGCGCACCAGGTAGCTGGCCACAATCATATTGCCGATATAGGCATCGGCGCCGCCGGAGGACACCGCGCGCAGGGCGTCCTCGGTGCTGGCCACTTCAATCAGCTGCACCTGCGGCACGGCGGCGCGCAGCAGGTCTTCGGTGACATAGCCGCGCTCGATGGCCACGCGCTTGCCCACCAGGTCCTGGGTGCTGCGAATGGACAGTTCATGGCGGGTGAAGATCAGGCTATTGCTGGTCAGGTAGGAGTCGCTAAAGGCCATGCGCGCTTCACGGGCTTCGGTTCGGGCGACCGAGGGCAGCAGGTCGACCTGGCCGGTGCGCAGCGCTTCCAGCACGGCCGCCCAGTCGCCCAGCGGCACGGTTTCAAAGCGGATGCCCAGGCGCTGGCCCAGCAGGGCCAGATAATCCCCGGAAATACCGGTGTGCTGGCCTTGCTCGCCGAACACATCGAAGGGCTCCCAGCCGCCGCGCTGCACCCCGACGCGCACCACCGGATGGGCCGCCACCCAGGCGCGCTCCTCGGGGCTGAGGCTCAATGGCGCCGCCGGCACCTGAGCGCCGGTCAATACCAGCAGCAGGCCCACCAGCCATGCCTTGCAACCACCCATACTGCCTCCCTTGCCTGAGCTTGCTCAGCTAGCTTAGCCAGCCTGGGTGCTGACGCTACTCCCTGACAGGGGCCTGGCGCCACTCTCAACCAGGCTGGCGGCGCCATTGCGGCAAGCCGATCAGCACCACTGCGCTGATGATCACCAGCATCGCCAGCCACTCCTCGCCGCCAATCTGCTCACCGGCAAAGACAATCCCCAGCAGCACCGCCACCACCGGATTGACATAGGCATAGCTGGTGGCCGCTGCCGGGCGCACATGCTTGAGCAAATAGACGTACGAGCTGAAGGCGATGATCGAGCCAAAGAAAATCAGATACAGCAACGCGCCCCAGCCGGCAGCGCTGGGTGCCTGCACCATACGTTCGCCACTGAGCACACTGCCCAGCAGCATCACCGCGCCGCCGCCAAGCATTTCGGCAGCACTGGCCATGGGCCCGGCGGGCAGTGGCTGGGTACGGCTCCACACCGAACCGAAGGCCCAGCTGGCCGCCGCAAACAGAATCAGCGCCGCCCCGGCCGGGCTGGCCTGCAGGTTGGAGCCCAGGTTAAGCAAGGCAATGCCGGTCATGCCCAAGGCGATGCCGGCCCACTCCAACTTGGAATTGCGCTGGCCGAACCAGCGGTTGAACAGCAGCGTAAACAGCGGCACGGTGGCCACCGCCAAGGCCGCCACACCGGAAGCCACCCCTGCGTGCTCGGCCAGCGTCACCCCGCCATTGCCAAACGCCAGCAGCAAAGTGCCCACCGCAGCGGCGGCGCGCCACTCCCGCCAGGTCGGATTCGGCGCCCCGCGAAAGCGCAGCCAGGCATACATCAACGACCCGGCAATCAGAAAACGCACTCCGGCCATCAACAGCGGCGGCCAGCTTTCCACGCCGATGCGGATGGCCAGATAGGTAGAACCCCAGATGATGTAAAGCGCGGCGAACGCCGCGACAAGCAACAACGGAAAACGCGTGCGCATGGAAGGCTCGGCAGGGAAGGCAGGGGAAAACGACAGAGTGTAGGAGAGGCTGGTAGTGGCGGACAGGCACAGAGAGCGGAGGGATTGGGGATACAGCGAAAGAACCTCGTTCGCCGCCGCCCTCTCCCCCGGCCCCTCTCCCGCAGGCGGGCGAGGGGTGACGATAGCTTTTGATCTACCGCTGTTGATCTGTCGCTTTTGATCTTGATCTACCCCGCACCTTCAGGAGGCCGAGTGGAGGTGCTGCGTAGGGGGTTGAGCGGCAGGGAGCCGCGAAAGGAACGATGGGCCATGGATGGCCCGTCGAGACGTGCCCCCGGAGCAGTGCCGTAGCGAGGGAAGTCGGAGCGCAGCGCAGACCCGGATGATTGGGCTAGACCTTTTGGGTACTTTTGGGGCAATGCCAAAAGTACCTCGCGCGTAAGGCGCGAAACCAAAACGTTCAGCGCACGCGGTAAAGAAGAAATA
>JBCECW010000563.1:0-3127 GCA_039207785.1 Pseudomonas sp.
GCGCAGTCCGAGTCCGTTTTTCGAAACGCCGCACGGTTTCCACACCGAAAGAACGCGGCATTATCCTGCAATACCTATCAGTTGTCTTGGGGACTCCTCGCCATGGAATTTGTTGTTAAGAACGCACGTCCAGACGCACTGAAAACCGCCACCCTGGTAGTCGCCGTTGGCGAAGGCAGTAGCCTTGGCGCCAGCGCGCAGATCCTCGATGTGGCCAGCAATGGCGCCATCAGCGCCGTACTCAAGCGCGGCGACCTGGCTGGCAAGGTCGGCCAGACCCTGTTGCTGCAAAGCCTGCCCAACCTCAAAGCCGAACGCGTGCTGCTGGTGGGCGCCGGCAAAGAGAGCGAACTCTCTGACCGCCAACTGCGCAAATTGATCACTGCGGTACAAGGCGTCTTGAAAGGCCTGGGCGGCAAAGATGCCGTGCTGGCCCTGGACGACCTGCAAGTCAAAGGTCGCGACGCCTACGGCAAAACCCGCCTGCTGGTAGAAACCCTGGCCGACAACGACTATAGCTTCGAGCAGTTCAAGAGCCAGAAAACCCCGGCCCGCGCCCTCAGCAAAATCACCCTGCTGACCGATAAAACCAGCCTTGCCGACGTCCAACGCGCCACCCAACAGGCGCAGGCGATTGCCGCCGGCATGGCGTTTACCCGCGACCTGGGCAACCTGCCGCCGAATATCTGCCACCCCACCTACCTGGGCGAACAGGCCAAGGCCTTGGGCAAGCAATACAAGTCGCTGAAAGTCGACGTGCTCGACGAGAAAAAAATCAAAGAACTGGGCATGGGCTCGTTCCTCGCCGTGGCCCAGGGCAGCGTGCAACCGCCGCGCCTGATCGTGCTGCAATACAACGGCGGCAAAAAAGGCGACAAGCCGTTTGCCCTGGTGGGTAAAGGCATCACCTTCGACACCGGCGGCATCAGCATCAAGCCGGCCGCCGGCATGGACGAAATGAAATACGACATGGGCGGCGCCGCCAGCGTATTCGGCACCTTCAAAGCGGTGCTGGAAATGCAGCTGCCGATCAACCTGGTGGGCGTAATGGCCTGTGCGGAAAACATGCCCAGCGGCAGCGCCACCCGCCCAGGCGATATCGTCACCACCATGAGCGGGCAAACCGTGGAAATCCTCAACACCGACGCCGAAGGCCGCCTGGTGCTGTGCGATGCCCTGACCTACACCGAACGCTTCAAGCCCCAGGCCGTGATCGATATCGCCACCCTGACCGGCGCCTGCATCGTCGCCCTGGGCAGCCACACCTCTGGCCTGCTGGGCAACAACGACGAACTGCTGCAACAGCTGTTGGCCGCCGGCCAGAGCGCCGATGACCGCGCCTGGCAGTTGCCGCTGTTCGACGAATACCAGGAACAGCTCGACAGCCCGTTTGCCGATATCGCCAATATCGGTGGGCCAAAGGCCGGCACCATTACCGCGGCCTGCTTCCTGTCGCGCTTCGCGAAGAAATTCAGCTGGGCGCACCTGGATATCGCCGGCACGGCGTGGATCAGCGGCGGCAAAGACAAAGGCGCCACTGGCCGCCCAGTGCCGCTGTTGACCCAATACCTGCTGGACCGCGCCAAGGTTTAAACGCCTTACGCACCCCCTATAGGAGCGGCCTTGGCCGCGAAGCTTTTGATCGAAAAGCTTCGCGGCCAATCGCAATGCCGCCCAACCGCTCCTACAGGAATTTTGACTTTCACCAATCCAACGAACACAGCCATGCCCCGCATCGAATTCTACGTCCTCTCCTCCACCGCCTACGCCGACCGCCTGCGCGCGGCCTGCCAGTTGGCGATGAAGGCCTGGCGCCACGGCATGCCGGTCTTTATGCGCGCCAGCAATGACGCGCAATGCGCCGAGGTGGACGAACTTTTGTGGCGTTTCAAGGCCGAAACCTTCGTACCCCACAGCCTGCACCGCGACGCACCGGATGCGCCGGTGGTGATCGGCCTGGACGATGAACCTGCCGCCAGCCAGGGCCTGTTGATCAACCTCAACAGCAGCCTGTCGCCCCATGTGCAGCGTTTTAGCCGGGTGATCGAGATCGTCAACCAGGAACCGGAACAACTGGCGAGCTCGCGGGAAAACTTTCGCACTTACCGCCAACAGGGTTATGACCCCAAGCGCGTTGAACTGTAGCCTGAGCCATGGACACGCCAAAACCACCGCAAAAGCCCACGCACTTGCTCGACGACCTGGAGTCGATCCGCGAGTTTCTAAGCCATAACGACACCGCCAGCCCGGCCGAGCCGGACCAGTACCTGGACCTGCCGCTGCTCACCGACTCGGTGGAGCTGGGGCAGATCCCGCTGCTTTCGGATATCGTCAGCCCGGCCGCCCCAGCGGCGCAGGCGCAGGCACAGCCACGCCCGAGTGCTCCAGCGGCGCCGGCCCATACCCCACCGCCGGCGGTGCCACGACCCGATCCATCGCCGGCTGCCGTCGCACCGGCGCCGCATGCCCCTAGCGCTGGCGCCACGGCAGCCACGGTTACCCAGCCCCATACGCCGCCGGCTCCACCGCCAACGCTTACGCAGACCGTGCAGCGCAGCGTGGAAAGCAGCAATACCACCAGCGACCTGCTGCGCCTGGACGGTGAATTGCGCGCCGCCGCGCAGTTGATCCTGCAGGACGTGATCGACGACTTCGTGCCGCAGATCGAGGCCGAACTCAAGCGCCGCCTCGAAGCACGCCTGACTCGCCTGCTGCCGCCACGCAGGGTCTGACACCGCCGCAACGCCACACCACCCCGTAGGAGCGAGCTTGCTCGCGAATGCCGTTAGCAGGGTTCGCGAGCAAGCTCGCTCCTACGGTTGTTGTCCCCGTGTATCACGCGCCTTACCCCCCTGCGGTCAACCTCGCTATACTTGCCGGCTTTCCGATTAGCCGCTGAACAAGGTCCCGATCCGCATGGACAAGACGTACCAGCCCCACGCCATTGAAACCTCCTGGTACGAAACCTGGGAGTCGAAGAACTATTTCGCCCCGCAAGGTAGCGGCGACTCCTACACCATCATGATCCCGCCGCCGAACGTCACCGGCAGCCTGCATATGGGCCACGGCTTTAACAACGCGATCATGGATGCCCTGATCCGCTTCCGCCGCATGCAGGGCCGCAACA
>JBCECW010000564.1:0-3125 GCA_039207785.1 Pseudomonas sp.
AGGTACGGCGTGTGCAGGTGGGAGAGGGCGGTCTTGCAGGAGTCGGGCAGGTTCTCGTCGTCGAGAATAAAGTCGAAGAGCATGCCCACCAGGTCGATAACGTCGGCTTCCTGGTCCGAGAGCTTTTGCTGCCCGGGCAGGCTGCTGTGGGTTTCCAGTTGCTGTTGCAGGTCGACCTTGAAGTCTTCGACTTGCTGCGGGCGTTGCAGGCGCTGGGAGAACTCCAGGGCCGATTGTTGCTGCAGACGATTGAGGGCATCGAGCAGGTCGCTGGCGGCGTAGGTGCGCGTGGCACCCTGTGGCGCAAAGCTGGCGATACTGCGGGTGCCGCCGAGTAGCGGGGGGTCGACGTTGTTATGGCTGCGCTCGCCAAGCTAGGCAGCCAGGCTGCTGAACAGCGCTGCAGGGTCAGTGGGCTCGGGGCCAGAACCGTCAAAAGGTACGCGCGGTGCGTCGGCGCTTGGCACCGCCTGGGCATTGCTGGGCGCGGCCGCGCTTTGCGGCTGAGCGGCGGCTTGCGCGGGTTCTGTTGCTGGTGCGGCTGCGGCCGGTGCTGCTTCGCGTGGCGCAGTGGGGGCGCGACGGGCATCGGGTGTGCGTTGCGGCGCGTACTTCAAGTTCGGCAATACGCCGGCGTCGATCAGGCGCTGGTTCATCGCTTCATACAGGCGGTCGAGGCTCTGCATGACATGGCGATCAAACAACATATAAAGGATGGTTTTGATCTGCGGCGGAAACGGCGTGGGCGCCAGCGCTTCGCGAAAGGCCTGGGCAATGGCGCGCGGGCCAAACGGGTTGCTGTCTTCACCCAGCTTGTGGCCGTTGTTCAGCACGGCCAGGCGCTGCTCCAGAGCAAACAGCGGTTCGGCGCAGCGAGCCTTTACCCGGCTGACCATATTGGTGACTTGCAGGCTCTCTTCGTAATCCTCGTTCTGGATCAGCGACAGGTCTTCGGCGCGCAGCGAGGTTGCGTCGGCCTCGGCTTCGAGATTGCCTTCCAGGAAATTGGAAAAATTCTGCGCCACCTGCTGGTGGTAGGTCCGTTCGATCTGTGGGCGCTGCCGACGAATTTCGCGCATGTTGTCGAAAAACAACGACTGCACTTTATTGTTCTCGGCTTTTTCTGCGCATTCGAAAAGGGTGTCATCGACCTGGGCGAAAACCCCAGTCAGGTGCTCCGCCAACCGATTCATGGCGAGCTTGCGGCACCCCTGCACCAGTTCACCGAAGCGCGGTTGGATACCGCGACTGGCGAGCGTTGGGTGGGGGCGTATCAGTGGTGGTTGGTCCTGCGTGCTCATGGACTGTCCTGTTCAAGCCGGCCGGCTTATGCATCCGTGGGCGATCATATCTCAGGCAAACATAGAGTGGTGATGACGTTGCCGCAAATCATTGTCTTAAAAGCTATTTAGGGGGTTGACAGGGGTTCGAATATCCTTAAAATGCAGCGCCTCGATACGGCAAATGCCTAACAGCAAATGCCGCAGAGAGATGGAAGCAAGTAGTTCCGCGATAGCTCAGTCGGTAGAGCAAATGACTGTTAATCATTGGGTCCCAGGTTCGAGTCCTGGTCGCGGAGCCAATCTTTCAACCGGGGTATAGCGCAGTCCGGTAGCGCGCCTGCTTTGGGAGCAGGATGTCAGGAGTTCGAATCCCCTTACCCCGACCATTTTTGGGTCGTTAGCTCAGTTGGTAGAGCAGTTGGCTTTTAACCAATTGGTCGTAGGTTCGAGTCCCACACGACCCACCATTTTTGGCTCTTGCTGTTTAAAGAGTTGAATCTTAGGCAAAACGTCGAAAGACCAAGTAGCCAACAAAAAAGGCGCCCTTCGGGGCGCCTTTTTTGTTTGTGTTTTTTTGTAGGGTGCGCTCCGCGCACCGGGCGATCGTTAGCCAATCGCCGAGGTGCGCGGAGCGCACCCTGCAACAGTACCGTTAGTGCAGCTTCAGGCGGGGCTCGGTGCCGCGGCCGATGCGGTCGCTGAGCATCAGCATCACGGTGCGGAATACGCCGTACAGTGCCATCTGGTGCATGCGGTACAGCGACACATAGAACATCCGCGCCAGCCAGCCTTCCAGCATCACGCTGCCAGTCAAGTTGCCCATCAGGTTGCCCACTGCGGAAAAACTCGCCAACGAAATCAGCGAGCCGTAGTCGCGGTAGTGGTAAGTCGGCAAGGCTTTGCCTTCAATGCGCAGCTTCAGCGATTTGGCCAGCAGAGAGGCCTGTTGATGCGCTGCCTGCGCGCGCGGTGGCACGTTGCGGCCTTCCTCGCCCTGCGGGCAAGCCGCGCAATCGCCGAAGGCAAAGATATTGTCGTCGCGGGTGGTTTGCAGGGTCGGGCGCACTTGCAGCTGATTGATGCGGTTGGTCTCCAGGCCATCCAGGTCCTTGAGGAAATCCGGTGCACGGATGCCGGCGGCCCATACCTTGAGGCTGGCGGGAATATCCTGCCCTTGCGCGGTTTTCAAGCTATCGCGCGTTACCTCGCTGACCGCCGCGTTGGTCAGCACCGTCACCCCCAGTTTCTCCAGGGTTTTATGCACCGGCTGGCCGATCCGTTCCGGCAGCGCTGGCAATACGCGCGGGCCGGCCTCGATCAGGGTGATACGCATATTTTCCGGCTTGATGCTGTCCAGGCCGTAGGCCGCCAGCTCATGGGCCGCATGATGCAACTCGGCCGCCAGCTCCACGCCGGTAGCGCCAGCGCCCACGATGGCCACGCTGATCTGCTCGGCGTCGCCGCCGCGATTGGCGTGGGCACGCATATAGTGATTGAGCAATTGGCGGTGGAAGCGTTCGGCCTGCACACGGGTGTCGAGAAACAGGCAGTTTTGCGCTGCCCCCGGGGTGCCAAAATCATTGGTGGTGCTGCCGACGGCAATCACCAGCGTGTCGTACGCCAGCGAGCGCGCAGGCACCAGTTCTTCGCCCTCTTCATCGAGGGTGGCCGACAGGTGGATGGTTTTTGCCGTGCGATCCAGTCCCTCCATGCGGCCCAACTGAAACTCGAAGTGGTTCCACTTGGCCTGGGCGACATAGTTGAGCTCGTCTTCCGACGAATTCAACGAGCCGGCCGCCACTTCATGCAGCAGCGGTTTCCAGATATGGGTGAGGTTGGCAT
>JBCECW010000565.1:0-3121 GCA_039207785.1 Pseudomonas sp.
AGACGCTACTGGGTATCGCCGTACCCGGTGTGGCCTATCGCACGCTGGTGGATGCGCAGCCGCAGGCGGATTTGCTGCTGGTCAGCCGCCACGCAGAAGCGGGTGGGGCGGTGCGGGCGTTTTTGGCGATGGCGCGGGATGGGGTGGGGGTGAGCTGAAGACACTTGTTGGGATATGAAGAAGCCGCCAGAGGGCGGCTTTTTGTTTGTCGGAAATACCCGCGAACCAAGCTGATTTCAGAGGGGGTGCCTCACTGCTGAATAAAGGAGCTGAGTTGACAAAAAATAAATTGAAGATAATTTTGTCAACCGACAGGAGGGCCTATGATTTACGACAGAATTCGGCGTGCGCGGTTGCTGCGAGGGATGTCTCTGGAGGCGCTATCGCAGCGACTGGGTGACATTACCAAGCAAGGCTTGAGCAAGCTGGAGAAAGGGCAGATAGCGCCCAACTCAACCCGTTTGCTGCAATTGGCCGAAGCGCTCGATGTCAGCCCTGAGTACTTCTTCCGCCCGGAGCCTATGGCGTTGGCGCCACTGGAATTCCGCAAGCTGGCGAAAATGCCCAAGTACTTGCAGGCGCAGGTGGAGGAGCAGATCCGCGAGCACCTGGAGCGCTATATCGCGCTGGAAATGTATTTCGACCCCGCCGATATCGCCACCCCGTCCACGCCTTGCCAGCATTTCCCCGTTAGCTCGCTCGACGAGGCCGAACTCGCCGCCGAACAGCTGCGCGAACGCTGGCAGATCGGCTCCGACGCTGTGTTCAATCTCACCGAGTTGCTTGAAGAAAATGGCATCAAGGTGGCGCTGCTGGACGGGCCTGATGGCTTTGACGGAGCCTGTGCCGCCAGCGACGATAACCAGCATGTGCTGGTTGCGCTTAACGCCAGGCGGCCCGGCGAGCGAATGCGCTTTACCGCCGCGCATGAGTTGGGCCATTGGGTGATGCGCCTGCCGGAAGCGATGGCAGAAAAAGACAAGGAACAGTGCTGCCATCGGTTTGCGGGGGCTTTCCTGTATCCGAAGGATCGGGTCCGCGCGGATTTTGGCGCCCATCAACGCAACGAAGTGCACCCCCAGGAGTTGCTTATTGCCAAGCGTCAGTACGGGATTTCCATGCAAGCGGTGATGTATCGCCTTAAAGATCTGCACTTGCTGAGCGCCGACGGTCATCGCAGCCTGGCGATCCAGTTCAGTGCGCGCGGCTGGAGAAAAGCCGAGCCTGAACCCCAGGATTGCAAACCACCTCAACGCTTCGAATCGCTGGTCTATTGGGGCCTGGCAGAAGGGCTGTTTACGCCATCGCGTGCTGCCGAATTGCTCAATAGAACGGTGAGCGCGCTTGAGCGCGATCTTGTGGCCACGGATGCGCGTTGATGGCAAGGGTCTACATCAGTGACGCCAATATCCTGATCGACTTCAGGAATGCGGGACTGCTGGAGGCCCTGTTTGCACTGCCCATCGAGCTGTGTTGCAGCGACTTTGTTATTCACGAGTTGAAGGGGTTCAGCCGACCCGAGCTGGAGCGGCTGGGGCTATTGGTCGAGACCATCGATGGGCCGGGTATCTCGCGGCTGTTTGCACTGCGCATACAGCACAACAACAGTTCACTGGCTGACGTTTCTTGCTATTTCCTCGCGCAGGAGACGGGCAGGCCGCTGCTGACCGGTGATGGTCGGCTACGCCGCCAGGCGCTGCAGGACGGAATTGAGGTGCATGGCGCCTTGTGGCTGTTGGATCAGCTTCTGGCCGCAGGGATGCTTACCCCCGACGGCGCGGCTGATGCGCTGGATCGCATGATGGCGCTGGGCGCACGTTTTCCAGCGGCCGATTGCCAGTCGCGATTGCAAACCTGGCGACCACTCCATCCGGTTTTGCCCCCGTAGGAGCCAGCTTGCTGGCGAACCGTGGAAAAGGTATTCGAGAACGTTGTTTGCAGGATTCGCCAGCAAGCTGGCTCCTACAAAAAACGCGTGTAGAAGGCGAAATAAAAAAGCCCACGCAGCTTCACGACTCAGGGCTGTATTACATGCTGCGTGGGCGCAAAGGGGGCGCTTGCAGATGGGTTTGTGGCCCACCTGCGCACGCTGGTCGTTGCGGTAGAAACGCTACCGGCGCTTGTGGCGGCCGGTGGCGGCATGCACCTCCGTGTGCATGGCTGAGGTCGGGCTGCTTTCCGAGACGGCCGACCTATTCCGCCATCCTGTGCGCTCCAGGGGAGTGAATACGGGGTTTAGAACTGCTCAGCCGCCAGCCCGAACAGGTCGTGGCTGCCGGCGCGGATTGCCGTATCGAGGCTTTCGATGCGCGGCAGCAGGCGGCTGAAGAAGAATGCGGCGGTGGCGCGTTTTGCCTGGTGCAATGGGCTGTCCAAGGCGGCGGCCTGGGCCATACGTGCCCACATATAGGCGTAGGCGACATAGCCAAATAGCTGCAGGTATTCCACGCATGAGGCGCCCACCAGGTTGGCATCGCCGCTGGCATGTTCCAGCACCCAGTCGCTGACCCGTTCCAGACGCTGGCAAGCGGCTAACAATGGCTCGCGATACGGCACGTTTGGCTGTTGGGCAAATTGCTCGACCTCATAGGTAAACACCCGCAGCGCTGAGCCGCCGTTGCCCACCACTTTGCGGCCCAGCAGGTCGAGGGCCTGGATGCCGTTGGTGCCTTCGTAGATCTGCGCAATGCGCACGTCACGCACCAACTGCTCCTGGCCCCATTCGCGGATATAGCCGTGGCCGCCAAATACCTGCTGGCCAGCCACGCAGCTGTCCAGGCCGGTGTCGGTGAAAAACGCCTTGGCCACCGGGGTGAGCAGGGCGACCAACTGGCTGGCGCGTTGTTGCTGGTCGTGGTCGGTGGCGAATTTGCTCAGGTCCAGCTGCTGCCCCACGTAGCAGGCAAAGGCGCGGCCACCTTCGGTCATGGCCTTGATACCCAGCAGCATGCGGCGTACATCGGGGTGCACGATAATCGGGTCGGCGGCCTTCTGCGCCGCCACCGGGCCGCTTGGGGCGCGGCTTTGCAGACGCTCCTGGGCATAGGCGCGGGCATTCTGGTACGAAGCTTCGGCGCAGCCCAGCCCCTGGATGCCGATGGACAGCCGCTCGTAGTTCATC
>JBCECW010000566.1:0-3105 GCA_039207785.1 Pseudomonas sp.
GACCAGAGCAGCACGCTACAGGCCAGGATCACCAGGCTGGCGGTGAGGGTGCCGGTATAAAACGCCCCTGGTAGCTCGCTGGAGGCCACCAGCAGCAAGTGGCCCGGCGGCTTGCCTTGCAGCGGCAGTTCGAACAGCTGGTTGGTGCGAAATTCGCCGTAGCGCCAGGTGGATAACTGCTCGATACGCCGGGGCAAATGCAGTTTTTCCCCGTGTTCCAGTTGCGCCAGGCGCCGACCATCGCTGCCATATAGCGCGGCGGCGCGCAGCGGGCTGTAGCTGTCCAGGCGTTGCAGCAGGTCTTCGGCGGTGGCGCGCGAGCTTAGCGCCTCATTGGCCAATGCCGGGGTGGCGAGCAGGCGGCCGAGGGTCTGCAAGGCTTGCGGCGCCATGTTTTCCTGGGAGATCCAGTACGCCGCGCTGATAAACGCCAGGTTGGCCACCAGCAGCACCGTGGTCAGCAACGCCAACAATGCCGCCAATAGCTTGCGGCCGACCGACAGGTTTTCCAGGCGATTGCGCAACGTCATAAGCGTGGGATGCCTTGTGCAGAGAGGCTGGCAGGGTAACGCCGTATGTACCGTAGGAGCCAGCTTGCTGGCGAAGCTTTTTGCGTTTGCAGGGGTCGCCAGCAATCGGGTGGCCGCCCCCTGGCTCCTACGAGATTGGCAAACCCCGTTCGTTCAGATGCGCCTGCAACCGCTCCAACAGCAGCTGCAAATGCGGCACCGCACAGTGATGCCGGGCGGCCACCGCACACGCATGGCCAATCAAATAGCTGATTTCGGTACGCCGGCCCTGGCTGACGTCCTGGTGCATGGAGGAGTAGTTGGCGGCAGTGGCCTTGATCACCCGCTGCACTTCTTCGGCCAGATGCTCGGCCGCCGCCGGCTGGCCACAGACGCTCAACAGTTCGCTCAGCTCGGCGCACAGGGTGGCCACTTCGGCCGGGTGCTCTTGCAGGCCGCCATTGCGGCAGTCGTGCAGCACGGTAAGCGGGTTGATCGCGCAATTAAGCGCCAGCTTGCGCCATAGGCGGCTAAGGATGTCGGCGCTCCATTCGTGGGAGATACCGGCGTTGTGCAGGTCCGTCAACCACGCCGGGGCTTCGGGGTTTTGCGGGTCGCCCAGCCAGGTATGGCCATGGCCGGCGAACACCACGCGAAAATCGCCATCGCGAAACGCGCCCTCGGTGCTGGAGGCGGCGATACAACGCGCGCGCGGCAGGCGGGCGGCTACGGCGTCCTGGCTGCCCAGGCCGTTTTGCAGCAGTACCACCTCGGCATCGGCGCTAAGCCGATGGGCCACGCTGGCCGCCGCCGCTTCGGCGTCATAGGCCTTGCACGCGAGCAGTAACAGGCGAATCGGGCTTTGCTCATCGACGCTTTGCGCCGGCACCGGATACAGGCTGGCCTGGCCTTGCTCCACCAGCGTCAGCCCGCCGCACTGGCGATAGCTGGCCAGGCGCTGGCGGTCACGTAATAGCAGGGTTACCGGTACACCGGCGCGAGCCAGGCGGGCGGCCCAGAGAGTCCCCAGGCTGCCAGCGCCCAGCACATGCCAGTGCATTTATTTGTACAGCGGCAGGCGCACCGCCGCGACGCGCCCACTGCCATAGGCCTCGGGCAGCAACTCGGCGGCGCGGTCGAGCAGGTCTTGCGGCTGGATCGGCAGGGCCTTGGCGTCCATGCCCACCAGGCTGATACCGGCCTTGAGGGTGATAAAGCCTTCGCTGGTCTTGAATGCCTTGAGGTTCAGGCCTTCGTGCAGGCGTTTGAAGCTGCTCGGCGAGCACTCTTGCAGGTCTTCGAGCAGGGTCAGCAGGCCGAAGTGGTGGTCGTCCAGGCGCGCCAGTACGTCCAGGGGCCGCACCAGCTGTTGCAGGCGCCGGGCCACGCCATGCAGCAGCTCGTTATAGAACGCGTCACCGTACTGCTGGCGCAGGTTGGGTGCATCTTGCAGGCCGATCAGCAGGTAGCACACGGCGCCGCCACGGGATTCCACCTGGCGGATGCTGTCTTGCAGCATCTGGTGCAGGTAGCGCGGGTTGCCCAGGCCGGTCAGCGAGTCGACCAGGTTGCGTTGTTCGAGGCTGGAAATGTTCTGCGTCAGCATGCGGTTTTCCTGCAGCAGCCGCTGCAGGGTGTTGCACAGGCGGTCGGCGGCATATACCCGCGGTACCAGTTGCTCGCTCATGGCCGACTTGCTGACAAAGTCATCGACACCCCGGTCGAAGGCCTCGCTCAGCACGTTTTCGCCTTCCTTGCCGGTCAGCAGCATGACGTAGGTGTAGTGGTCCGCCATTTCATCCAGCTGGCGTACGCGGCCGGTCAGTTCCAGGCCGTCGATTTCCGGCATCAGCCAGTCGGCCAGCAGCACGCTGGCGGGGCGTTGTTCCAACAGCGTCAAGGCCTCCAGTGCGCTACTGGCGAAGCGCACATCGAGGTAACCGGCTTGGCTCAGGGCACGGCCGATCATGGCGCTGGAGAACTTGGCGTCGTCCACCACCAGGATGCTGAGATGGGGGTTGGGCATTGGCAGACTCGAGAGAAATAATTATGACCATGGCGCATCGCCAGGCGGTGTTTGTATCGGCAGATATATAATGATCCGGCATTTTAACCGTCAAGCTTTGGCGTGCACTGTCTGTAGGACTATTCGCGCCGTCTATCTGGAGAATTCCCATGCCCTCGTTCGACGTGGTGTCCGAACTGGACAAACACGAAGTGACCAATGCTGTCGACAACGCCATGAAAGAGCTGGAGCGTCGTTATGACCTGCGTGGCAAAGGCACTTTCGAATTCAAGGAACTGACCGTCACCCTGACTGCGGACGCCGACTTTATCCTCGAGCAGATGATCGAGATTCTCAGACTCAGCCTAGTCAAGCGCAAGATTGATGTGCAGTGCCTGGAAGTGAAAGATGCCTATGCATCGGGCAAGACTGTGAAGCAGGAAGCAGTTCTGCGCGAAGGTATCGATAAAGAGCTGGCCAAGAAGATCGTTGCCCACATCAAGGAAGCCAAACTCAAGGTGCAGGCCGCCATCCAGGGCGAGCAAGTACGGGTGACCGGCAAGAAGCGTGATGACCTGCAAGAGGCCATCG
>JBCECW010000567.1:0-1828 GCA_039207785.1 Pseudomonas sp.
CCGCTGCAAGGCTTGATGCTGGATGTAACCCTCGGCTATTTCCTCTTGCCCCTGACCATGGTGCTGGTCGGCCGGGTGTTTTATCAGGAACGCCTGAGCCCCTTGCAGGGCATCGCCGTGGCCCTGGCGTTTGTCGGTGTGCTGCATGAGCTGTGGCTGACCCGGGCGTTTTCCTGGGCCACCCTGGTTACCGCGCTGGGCTACCCGCCGTACTTTATGTTGCGCCGCTGGATGCGCCTGGATTCGCTGTCGGGTTTTATCCTGGAAATGCTGATGCTCGCACCGCTGGCCATCTGGTTGATCCTGGCCTTTGGCCCGAGCGACCTGTTTACCCGTTTTCCGCAGATGTGGTGGCTGTTGCCGGGCATCGGCCTGCTCGGCACCCTGGCCTTTGCCGCGATGATGGCGTCCAGCCGGCTGCTACCGTTGGGGGTGTTTGGCATCCTCAGCTATATCGAGCCGGCACTGCTGTTTGTGGTGGCGGTGGTGTTTCTCGGTGAAACCTTCAACCCGGCGCAGCTGTGGACGTACCTGCCCATCTGGCTGGCGATTGTCTTAACCGGCTGGGACAGCATCCATCTGCTGCGCAAGCAGGCGCGGCAGAATGTGCAGGCGCAATAGCGGCGCCAGGTCGTCGCGTGTTGGGGCACGCAGGTCGAGCCAGGCCAGCTCCTCCAGCTCGGCTGCGGCGGCTACGGGCTGGTTGAGTGGGGCGACGAAGATCGTGGCGTCGACCCAGGTATCCACTTCGTTGGCTGCCGGCGCCTGGAATTGGCCCAGGGCTTGGAACAGCGCCACTGGCAGTGTCAGGTTCAGCTCCTCGAGCAATTCACGCTGCAACGCGGCCAGTGCCGTTTCGCCTGGCTCGCGCTTGCCGCCGGGCAGCATAAAGGCCCGAGTACCGCGTTTACGGACCAGCAGCAGGCGGCCTTGGGGATCCAGAAGGCAGGCGGCAGCGATGGTTAGCACGGTCATACACAGTCCTCAGGCAGTTTTTTCGCGCGCCAGCATGCCAGCTAAAGGTCATTTTGCAAGGCGCAGGCCTTTGCCTCGTGTCGATAGGCTGCACAAGCCGCGGGCGTTCCGGGGCAACAACCGGTAACCTATGCGGCTGTTTAGTGATCTTCGCCGAGGTAGCCCCTGTGTTTTCCCAATTCGCCCTGCATGAACGCCTGCTTAAAGCCGTGGCCGAGCTGAAATTTGTCGAGCCCACCCCGGTACAAGTCGCGGCCATTCCGCCGGCGCTGGAAGGGAAAGACTTGCGGGTTACTGCGCAGACCGGCAGCGGCAAGACTGCCGCCTTTGTACTGCCACTGCTTAACCGCCTGATGGGCGACGCCAAGCCGCGCGTGGTAATCCGCGCGCTGATCCTGCTGCCCACCCGCGAGCTGGCGCAGCAAACCCTGAAAGAGGTCGAACGCTTTTCGCAGTTCACCTTTATCAAGTCCGGGCTGATCACCGGCGGCGAAGATTTCAAAGTGCAGGCGGCCATGCTGCGCAAGGTGCCGGATATCCTGATTGGCACCCCGGGCCGAATGCTCGAACACCTGAACGCCGGCAACCTCGACCTCAAGGCCGTGGAAGTGCTGGTGCTGGACGAAGCCGACCGCATGCTCGACATGGGCTTTGCCGAAGATGTGCAGCGCCTGGCCGGCGAATGCAAAGGCCCGCACCAGACCATGCTGTTCTCGGCCACCAGCGGTGGTTCGGGCCTGCGCGAGATGGTGGCGTCGGTGCTCAAGGAGCCCCAGCACCTGCAGCTCAATGCCGTTAGCCAACTGAGCGATGGCGTGCGCCAGCAGATCATCACGGCCGACCACAACCAGCA
>JBCECW010000567.1:1838-3090 GCA_039207785.1 Pseudomonas sp.
CTCTACGGGCGCCTGGTCGCGGCCGAGCACAAGGTATTTGTGCTGCACGGCGAAAAAGACCAGAAAGACCGCAAGCTGGCCATCGACCGTCTGAAACAAGGCGGGGTGAAGATCCTGGTGGCCACCGACGTGGCCGCGCGCGGTCTGGATGTCGATGGCCTGGACCTGGTGATCAACTACGATATGCCGCGCAGTGGCGACGAATACGTGCACCGCATCGGCCGTACCGGGCGTGCCGGTAACGAAGGCCTGGCCATCTCGCTGATCTGCCACGGTGACTGGAACCTGATGTCCAGCATCGAGCGCTACCTCAAGCAAAGCTTCGAGCGCCGCACCATCAAGGAATTGAAAGGCACCTACGGCGGCCCGAAAAAGGTCAAAGCCTCGGGTAAAGCCGCTGGCGTGAAAAAGAAAAAGACCGACAAGAAGGTCGACAAGAAGGCCGTGGCCAAAACCCCGACCAAACGCAAAACCGCGAACAAGCCAAAGAGCCCATCGTTGGTCAGCGGTGACGGCATGGCGCCGTTGAAGCGTAAGAAGCCGGCGGCGCCGGCTGCCGAGTAACTGCGTTCGCAGGGCAAACGCTTGGTGCGCAAAGCACACCCTACAAAGGCCACTGCGGTCCCGTAGGGTGCACTTCGCGCACCATCACTTTATTTCGGCACGATCAGAATCTTGCCATCCCGCTCGCCACCGGCCGCAGCTGCCACGGCTTCCTTGATCTGGCTGACGTCATAGGTCGCGGCAATCCGGGTTTTCAATTTGCCGCTGGCAATCAGCTGCACCAGTTCCCCAAATACCTTGGCTTGCTCGGCCTGATTGACCGTGCGGAACCACTTCGCCAGCCAGAAGCCTTTTACCGTCACGTCGCGAAAGACGATGGCCGACGGGGACACGTGGCATGGCTCGCCGCTCATCATGCCGTAGTTCACCAACGTACCGCCTTCACCCAGACACGCCGCCAGCCGGTCGGTGGCCGCGCCGCCTACTGCGTCGATGGCCAGGCGAATCTGCGCGCTGCCGGTGGCTTCGCGCACGCGCTTGGCCAGGTCGGGGCCGTCCACCAGTACCACATCGCCGCCGTCTTGCTGGGTAGCGGCAATCGCCGAGTCGCGGCGCACCACGTTGACGGTCTTGAAGCCGCGCAGCTTGGCCAGTTGCATCAGGTAGCTGCCAACGCCTGAGTTGGCGGCGTTCTGAATCACCCATTCACCCGGCTGCAGGGTGACAAACTCACTGAGCAGCAAAGACG
>JBCECW010000568.1:0-446 GCA_039207785.1 Pseudomonas sp.
TGCAGATGCAAGGGAGAGAGCAGATGGCATGCCAATTAATGGGTCTGTATAAAAGTCTTATAAAACAATAGGTTAGCTATTTTACCTGCCGCTAGGGTCGTGCACTTTGCATGATCGGGCCAACGCCTACCTTGCAAAGTGCACTTTCAATCAACTGAACGGCTGCTCGAATGGCGTCTTTACCGCTAACGGCGGCGACGGCTTGCGCGGCAGCCGCTGGGCCACTTCCGGCAAATGCTTGAGCTGATACACCGGTGGCAGCTCATGGCGCGCACGGCCCAGGCCGCGGTACACCGCCACCGAGCCCAACACGATATCGGCCGCGCCCAGCACGCCTTTTACCGCCATGCCTTTGCGGATCAGCAAAATGCCGCCAGCCACAGCCAGCAAGCGTTCGAGATAACCAGGGTTTGCCATGGTGTGCTCCTCAGCGGTTGGGGTAAGCC
>JBCECW010000568.1:456-3090 GCA_039207785.1 Pseudomonas sp.
CGGTGGCACCTCATGCGCGTCGTCAAGGAGGGTAAGCCCGTCAGAGGTTCTGAGCCGGGGCGTTTGCGCGCAGTTCAAGTTTTTCGGCAGGCGGTCAATTACGCGGCGAATTAGTTGAACTCTCACGGGCAAACGCACACCTATCCTGTAGGGGGCCGGACAGCCAATCGCTCAAGCGTCAGTTATTGCGCGCAACCTGGTTGGTCGACTGGCTTCGGTCATTGGTAACGGTCCCCTGCAAATTTGCCTGCCGCCACGGTTGTCTGGCGCGGCAACACACAGGGAACGGGGACGAGGAGCCAAGGTAATGAAGAGAGATTGGGAGCTGGTAAGGGAAATGCTGCTGGATATCGAGGCCCTGGACAAAGGCCACCATTTTTTTCCCCACCGTATCGACGACCATACCAGTGACAGCGTCAGCTACCACCTGCACCTGCTGGAGCAGGCCGGCCTGGTGGAATGCGCCGACCACCGTCCGCTTAGCGGCGAGCTGATCCGCATTGGCAAAGCCCTGACCCTGACCGGCCATGACCTGCTGGACCTGATCCGCGACGATGCCATCTGGCAGGTGAAAAAAGCCTTTCTCACCGAGCACCTGGGCGGCATCACCATCGACGCCCTGAAAAACACCACCATGTCGCTGTACCCCAGTGACAGCGGCAGCTCGTTCAGTGTGTCGCGTCACGCGCAGAACGACGCCATTTTCAATTGATGGCACGGCCATCAACTGCCCCATAGCTCCGGTTGCGCGTTAGCCGTTCGCCGCCGGATGCCGCCTTTACTCGCGTTCAATTCACCTGACCGAGGCACGCTACCCATGTCTTCCGAAGCCAAGTCCGCTGCCGTCAACCCCGACGTTCAGGCCTTCAAACACAGCATCCTGGCCAAGCTGAAATACGCGGTCGGCAAAGACCCGGCCAACGCCTATATCCATGACTGGTTCGAAGCCATCGCCCTGGCCGCCCGTGATCACCTGGTGGACAACTGGGAAGAATCCGAAGCGCGGGTAGACCGCACGCCACATAAGCGTGTGTATTACCTCTCCCTGGAGTTTCTGATCGGCCGCCTGCTGGTGGATTGCCTGAGCAACCTTGGCCTGCTGGAAACCGCCCGCGCCGCGTTGGCGGAGCTGGACGTGGATATCGAACGGATTCGCGAAGTGGAGCCCGATGCGGCATTGGGCAACGGTGGCCTGGGGCGTCTGGCCGCCTGCTTTATGGAAAGCATGGCCACCCTGAATATCGCTGGCCACGGCTATGGCATCCGCTACGAGCACGGCCTGTTCAAGCAGGTCATCAGCGATGGCTGGCAGCATGAACATACGGAAACCTGGCTGGACTTCGGCAACCCCTGGGAATTCGAACGGCCGGAAGTCAGCTACAGCATCGGTTTTGGCGGCAGCGTCAACACCGTGACCGAGCGCAACGATATTCCCCGGCAGCATTGGCAACCGACGGAAATTATCCGCGCCATCGCCTACGACACCCCGGTAGTCGGTTGGCGCCGTGCCGGCGTCAACAGCCTGCGGCTATGGCGGGCGAGGGCGCTGGAAGACCTGCAGCTGGAACGCTTTAACGCCGGCGACCACCTCGGCGCCGTGGCCGATGTGGTGCGTGCTGAAAGTATTTCCCGCGTGCTGTACCCGGCCGATAGCACGGAGGCGGGCCAGGAGCTGCGTCTGCGCCAGGAGTTCTTCTTTGTTTCGGCCTCGCTGCAAGACTTGCTGCACCGGCATATGCGCCTGCACAGCGATATCCATCTGCTGCCGGAAAAAGTCGCCATCCAGCTGAACGACACCCACCCGGCCATTGCCGTGGCCGAGCTGATGCGCCAGCTGGTGGATGTGTATCGGATTGAATGGTTTGCCGCCTGGGAGCTGACCGTGGCGACGCTGTCGTACACCAACCACACGCTGTTGCCCGAGGCATTGGAGTCGTGGCCGGTGTCGTTGATGGAGCGCCTGCTGCCGCGGCATATGCAGATCATCTACCTGATCAACGCCCACCATATCGACTCACTGCGCGCCCAGGACATCCACGACTTCGACCTGCTGCGCTCGGTGTCGCTGATCGACGAAGAGCACGGCCGCCGTGTGCGCATGGGCAACCTGGCATTTCTCGGCTCCCATAGCATCAACGGCGTATCGGCGCTGCATACCGACCTGATGCGCGAAACCGTATTTCGCGATCTGCACAACCTGTATCCCGAGCGTATCCGCAACAAAACCAACGGGGTGACCTTTCGCCGCTGGCTTTACCAGGTCAACCCACGCCTGACCCAATTGCTGGTGGACACCATCGGCCAGGGCGTACTCGACAGCCCGGAAACCTCGCTGGCCAAGCTAGAGCCGTTTGCCGACAAGGCCAACTTCCGCAAGCAATTTATCGAGCAGCGTCAGCACAGCAAGGCGGCGTTGGCGCGGTTGGTGAAGGAGCGGCTGAATATCGAACTGAATACGGCGGCGATCTTCGATGTGCAGGTCAAACGCATCCACGAATACAAGCGCCAGCTGCTGAACATCCTGCAGACCATCGCCCTCTACAATGCCATGCGCGCCCAGCCGATGAGCCGCTGGACGCCGCGGGTAAAAATCTTCGCGGGGAAGGCGGCGCCGAGCTACCACCAGGCCAAGCT
>JBCECW010000569.1:0-3087 GCA_039207785.1 Pseudomonas sp.
GAGAATGCCCTGGCCCACGCCCACGCCAAAACGGTCGCTGGCCAGGCCAATGTCGCCCTTGCAATCGGCCACGGCCTGGTTCAACAGCTCGGCATAACCCGGCATGGCGGCGGCTTTTAGCAGCAGGGAAGGGTTGGTGGTGGCGTCGACGGGTTTCAGGCGGGCAATGGCATCGATATCGCCGGTGTCGGCAACCACGGTGGTGAACTGACTGAGTTGTTCAAGCTTGGAGGTCATGGCACGGCCTTGTGATCAGGAGTGCCTAGACCTTACCCGAGGTGACTGGCGCGCTTCAACGCTTGGCCGATGGCATTCGGCAGGTTTTTGACGTTTTTCAAGGCCGAGACTTGTAGGAGCCAGCAAGCTGGCTCCTACGGGGGCCGCGGGGGTGTTAGCGCTGGGCGAGGGTCGCCGGCGCCTGCCAACCACCACCCAGGGCTTTATAGATCGACACAATGCCGTGGTACACGTCCACTTCGGCCAGCGCCTGGGCATCTTCGGCGGCCAGGCGCTCGCGTTCGGCGTCCAGCAGCACAAGGAAGTCCGAGGTGCCTTCGCGGTAGCGAATCGACGCCTGTTCGGCCGCCGCGCGGCTGGCTTCACTTTGACGCAACAGCGACACCAGGCGTTCCTGGCGCTTGCCGTAGTCGCTAAAGGCGTTTTCCGACTCCTCCAGGGCCACCAGCACTTGTTGCTCGTAGTTGGCCAGGGCGCCATCCGCGTCGGCCTCGGCACCGCGCAAACGAGCCCGTACGCTGCCCAGGTCAAACGCCGCCCAACTGATGGTCGGCGCTACGCCCCAGGCCCGCGCAGCGGAAGAACCCAGCTGCGAACCGCGTGCCGAGGTAAAGCCGAGGAAGCCGGCTACGTTCACCCGTGGGAACAGGTCTGCCGTGGCCACACCGACATTGGCCGTGGCCGCTGCCAGTTGCCGCTCGGCAATCCGCACATCCGGGCGCCGACGCAGCAGCTCGGCCGGGTCGCCAATCGGCAAGGCCTTGGCAATTGCCGGAATGGCGCGCGGGCTCAGGTCCACGGTCAATTGCTCCGGGCGCTGGCCGAGCAGGGTGGCGATGCGGTTACGCGAACGCACTTCCTGCGCTTGCAGCTGCGGCAGGCTGGCTTCAGTGGCCGCCAGGCGGGCATCGGCACGCAGTACGTCCAGTTCGCTGCCCACCCCGGCTTCGCGCATGGTGTCGGTAAGGTTGCGCGATTCCTGCTGGTTTTTCAGGTTGCTGCGGGCAATGTTCTCGCGCAGTTGCGCGCCACGCAGTTCGCCGTAGGCGTCCACCAGCTCGGCAATCAGGCTGACTTGCAGCTGGTACAGCTCGGCTTCGGCCACGTCCTGTTCGGCATCGCTGGCTTCCAGTTGGCGCTGGATACGGCCGAACAAGTCGATTTCCCAGGCCATATCCAGGCCCAGGTCGTAGCGCTCATTGCGGACACGGTTTTCCGTGATGCCAGGCTGCTGGGCCTTGCCGTTTTCGCTGCTGGCACGGCTGGTCACTACCGGGAAGCGGTCGTTAGCCACGTCATCACGAATGGCGCGCGCCGCTTTCAGGCGGGCAAAGGCCACGCGCAACTGACGGTTTTCCTGCAACGACTGGCTGACCAGCTGGTTCAGGGTCGGGTCGTCGAACTGCTGCCACCAGGTCACTTCGAATTTACTGCGGTCGTAGTTGCCCTGGGCGGCGGTCAGTTTCGCCGCCTCGGTTTCCGGCGCTTTGTAGTCCGGGCCCACGGCACAGGCGCTAAGCGCCAGTGCCAGAAAAGTTGGGGCCAGAAGAGCGGGAGTGAAGGCTTTCAAACTCATGCGTGTGCCTCCAGTGCAGGCGCTTTGGGTGCTTTGCGGGCTTCGCGACGTTCCACGAAGTTGCGGATCAGTACATAGAACACCGGGGTCAGCAGCAGGCCGAAGAAGGTCACCCCGAGCATGCCGGAGAACACCGCCACACCCATGGCATGACGCATTTCCGCACCGGCGCCGCTGGAGAACACCAGGGGCACTACACCCATTACAAAGGCGAACGAGGTCATCAGGATCGGCCGCAGACGCAGGAGGCAGGCTTCCAGTACCGCAGCCAGCGGGTTGAGGCCTTCCAGCTGTTTATCCTTGGCAAACTCGACGATCAGGATTGCGTTCTTGCAGGCCAGGCCCACCAGTACGATCAAGCCGATCTGGGTAAAGATGTTGTTGTCGCCACCGGACACAATCACCCCGGTAATCGCCGACAGCAGGGTCATCGGCACAATCAGGATCACCGCCAGCGGCAGGCTCCAGCTTTCGTACTGCGCGGCCAATACCAGGAAGGCCAGCAGCACGCAGAGCGGGAACACGAACAGCGCGGTATTGCCGGAGAGGATTTGCTGATAGGTCAGGTCGGTCCACTCGTAGGTCATACCGTTGGGCAGTTCGTCTTTCAGCAGTTTTTCCATGGCTTTTTCCGCTTGCCCCGAGCTGTAGCCCGGTGCGGCACCACCGTTGATTTCGGCGGTGATAAAGCCGTTGTAGTGCATCACCCGGTCCGGGCCCGAGGTGTCGCTGACTTTCAGGAACGTCGCCAGGGGAATCATCTCGCCCAGGTTATTGCGCACTTTCAGTTGCCCGATCTGCTCGGCTTCCAGGCGGAATTGTTGCTCAGCCTGCACATTGACCTGGTAGGTACGGCCAAAGCGGTTGAAGTCGTTGGCATACAGCGAACCCAGATACACCTGCAGGGTGTCGAAGATATCGCTGATGGCCACGCCATGGGTCTTGGCCTTTTCCCGGTCGATGGCAGCATCCACCTGCGGCACGTTCACCTGGTAGCTGGTGAACAGCCCGGCCAACTCCGGCACGGTCTGGCTCTTGGCGATGATATTCATGGTTTCTTTGTACAGCTCTTCGTAACCCAGGCCGCCACGGTCTTCGATCTGCAGACGGAAGCCGCCGATGGTGCCCAGACCCTGCACCGGTGGTGGCGGGAAGATAGCGATATAGGCGTCTTCGATGCCGGCAAACTTCTGGTTCAAGGCGGCGGCAATTGCACCGGCCGACTCACTGGGGTCTTTACGCTCGTCGAAGGGTTTCAACGGGGTCAATACGAT
>JBCECW010000570.1:0-3083 GCA_039207785.1 Pseudomonas sp.
TGCCTTCCTGCTGCCACAAGCGACTACTGGCGCCGCCGAATTGGCCGAGCGCCTGACCGAGGTTTTGATGCATCCCGAACGTTTGATTTACATGGCCAGCACTGCTCGCCGCCTGTCCAAGCCTGACGCGACGCGTGCCGTTGTTGATATCTGCCTGGAGGTGGCCCGTGGTTGAGAGCCAGAAAGCGTTTCCGCAGCCAGAAATGCGCCGTATCCGCCGTATCCACTTCGTCGGTATTGGTGGCGCCGGTATGTGCGGTATTGCCGAGGTGCTGTTGAACCTGGGTTATGACGTGTCCGGCTCCGATATCAAAGAGTCGGCGGTAACCGAGCGCCTGCAGAGCTTCGGCGCCCAGGTGTTTATCGGCCACCGCGCCGAGAACGCCCAACACGCTGATGTACTGGTGGTGTCCAGCGCCATCAACCCGGCCAACCCGGAAGTGGCTAACGCCCTTGAGCGCCGTATCCCGATCGTTCCGCGCGCGGAAATGCTGGCTGAGCTGATGCGCTATCGCCACGGTATTGCCGTTGCCGGTACCCATGGCAAAACCACCACCACCAGTTTGATTGCCTCGGTATTTGCCGCTGGCGGCCTGGACCCGACCTTTGTTATCGGCGGTCGCCTGAACGCCGCCGGTACCAACGCGCAGCTGGGCACCAGCCGCTACCTGGTGGCCGAAGCCGACGAAAGCGATGCCAGCTTCCTGCATCTGCAGCCGATGGTCTCGGTGGTCACCAATATCGACATGGACCATATGAGCACCTACGAAGGGGACTTCAACAAGCTGAAGAAAACCTTCGTCGAATTCCTGCATAACCTGCCGTTCTATGGCCTGGCCGTGGTGTGCATCGACGACCCGGTGGTGCGCGAAATTCTGCCTCAGGTCAAACGCCCGACCATGACCTATGGCCTGAGCGAAGACGCCGACGTACGCGCCATCAACCTGCGCCAGAACGGCATGCAGACCCATTTCACCGTGCTGCGCAATGGCCGCGAACCGTTGGATGTGTCGGTGAATATGCCCGGCAACCACAACGTACTGAACTCGCTGGCGACCATCTGCATCGCCACCGACGAGGGCATCAGCGATGAAGCCATCGTGCAGGGCTTGTCGGGCTTCCAGGGTGTGGGCCGACGCTTCCAGGTATACGGCGAACTGCCGGTGGAAGGCGGCAATGTGATGCTGGTGGACGACTACGGTCACCACCCGCGCGAAGTGGCGGCGGTGATCAAGGCCGTACGCGGTGGCTGGCCGGAGCGCCGCCTGGTGATGGTGTACCAGCCGCACCGTTATAGCCGCACCCGCGATCTGTACGACGACTTTGTGCAGGTACTGGCCGACGCCAATGTGCTGCTGCTGATGGAAGTCTACCCAGCCGGCGAAGAGCCGATTCCGGGCGCGGACAGCCGTCAGCTGGCGCGCAGCATTCGCCAGCGTGGTCAGTTGGACCCTATCTATATCGAGCGCGGCACCGAGCTGGCGCCGATCGTCAAACCCCTGCTGCGTGCAGGCGACATCCTGCTGTGCCAAGGCGCCGGTGATATCGGTGGCCTGGCCCCGCAGCTGTTGCAAAGCGAGTTGTTTGCCGGCGCGGTTGCCGCGCCTGCTCCGGAGATTTCGAAATGAGTGGCCTGTTGCAACGTAATCTGACGCCTGACGCATTTGGCCGCGTGGCCGTGCTGTTCGGTGGCAAAAGTGCAGAGCGCCCGGTGTCGCTGAAGTCCGGCGCTGCCGTGCTGGAAGCGCTGCTGGCAGCCGGCGTCGACGCCTTTGGCATTGATGTGGGCGATGACTTCTTGCAGCGCCTGGTCAGTGAAAAGATCGACCGCGCCTTTATCGTGCTGCACGGCCGTGGTGGCGAAGACGGCAGCATGCAAGGCCTGCTTGAGTGCCTGGGCATCCCCTACACCGGCAGCGGCGTGCTGGCCTCGGCCCTGGCCATGGACAAACTGCGCACCAAGCAAGTCTGGCAAAGCCTGGGCCTGTCCACTCCGCGCCACGCGGTGTTGACCAGCGCCGATGACTGCCGGTCGGCTGCTGCGGAACTGGGTTTCCCGCTGATCGTCAAACCGGCCCATGAAGGTTCCAGTATCGGCATGGCCAAAGTGAATAGCGTCGACGAGTTGATCAAGGCCTGGGGCGATGCCAGCGGCTACGACTCGCAGGTGCTGGTGGAACAGTGGATCCACGGCCCGGAATACACCATCGCCGTGCTGCGTGGCGAGGTGCTGCCGCCGATTGGCCTGGGCACCCCGCACACCTTCTACGACTACGACGCCAAGTACATCGCCAATGACACCCAGTACCGCATTCCCTGCGGCCTGGATGCCGCCAAGGAACAAGAGCTCAAAGACCTGACCGCGCGTGCCTGTGAAGCCGTGGGTATCCAGGGCTGGGCGCGTGCCGACGTGATGCAGGACAAAGACGGCAAATTCTGGCTGCTGGAAGTCAATACCGTGCCCGGTATGACCGACCACAGCCTGGTGCCGATGGCCGCCCGCGCAGCAGGACTGGATTTCCAGCAGCTGGTCGTGGCGATTCTTTCCGACAGCGTTGAGGCACGAGGTTAAGACCATGCACGGCGCAACCCTCCGTCATCAGCAACCTGCTTCCGGCCGCGGCGCTCTGCCACGCAAGCCGGCGCAGCGGGGTGCCAGCCGGATGGTGGCCAAGGAACCGTTGTCGGTGCGCGTGCCCAAGCCGAGTTTTTCCGCGATCAAGCGCGTGCTCTGGCGGGTGCTGTTGCTGGTGCTGGGCATTGGTACCTACGAAGCGGCCCAGCGCCTGCTGCCGTATGCCGACCGCCCGATTGCCAAGATCAGCGTGCAGGGCGAGCTCAGCTATATCAGCCAGCAGGCGGTGCAGCAGCGTATCGCCCCGTTCGTGGCCTCGAGCTTCTTTACCGTCGACCTTGCCGGCATGCGCGCCGAACTGGAAAAAATGCCGTGGATTGCCCACGCCGAAGTACGCCGCGTGTGGCCGGACACCGTGACCATTTCGCTGGAAGAGCAACTGCCAGTCGCCCGTTGGGGTGACGAGGCGCTGCTGAACAACCAGGGTCAGGCGTTCACCCCGCGTGAG
>JBCECW010000571.1:0-3081 GCA_039207785.1 Pseudomonas sp.
GCCCAGGGCCGCCTGATTATCCGCGACGACTTGCCGGAAATATTTCACCTGCACGGTAGCAACACCCTGCTCGATGCCGATGACGATTGGTTGCGCCTGCCCGGTGACGGCCCGTATCTAGGGCAGTTTTTGCGCGAATACCGCAGCACCTTGCAGGCCGACCGCCGCGAATTGCTATCGCGTTTTCGCGTGCAGGACGTGGCCTTTAAAGTGGTCGGCGTCGGTAGTGTCGGCACCCGTTGCCTGGTGGCGCTGCTGACCGACGCCCAGGAGTCGCCGCTGTTTTTGCAGTTCAAGGAAGCGCGCCGTTCGGTGATTGCCGGCTATGTAAAAACCAAGCTCAAGACCAAACACCAGGGCCAGCGCGTCGTCGAAGGCCAGCGCTTGATGCAGTCAGCTAGCGACCTGTTTCTCGGTTGGGCCACCGGCCCCAGCGGACGGCATTTTTATGTGCGCCAGTTGCGCGATATGAAAGTCTCGGCCGAGCTGGAAACCTTCGATGCCGAAACCTTTGAATCCTACGGCGGTGTCTGCGGCCAGGCGTTGGCCCGCGCCCATGCCAAGTCATCCGGCTGCGCCGCGTTGATCAGTGGCTATATCGGCAAAAGCGATTCGCTGGCCGATGCGCTGTATAGCTACGCCCAGGCCTATGCCAAACAGAACGAGCGCGACTACGAACGCTTCCAGAAGGCCTGCCGCACCGGGCGATTGCATGCGCGTACCGAAGCCGACTTTGCCGCCGATCACCAGCCGTAAATGCTGCCCGGCGCGGTGGCGCCGGACAACCGGTTAACAGCCGTTACTTTTTCAAGCTGACAAACGACTTGGCCATATCCGAGGCCCAGCCATCGAGCACGGCCTTGGCATCACTGGCCTTCATCACCTGCGCCGAATTTTCCAGGGTCTGCCCTGCTCCTTTGCGTACCACCTGGGCAACCAGATGGTTATCGCTGGCGTCGATAAAGGCTGCCTCGGTGGCAATGGTGGTGTCCTGGTCGCGGATACCCGCTGCGGTGCTGGCGCCTGCCGCGATCAAGGCAATCGGGATTACTTCATAGGCATGCAGGCCTTGGGTTTTTGCTCCCACGGCAGTAATCGCCGGCTTGACGATCAGGGTGCCCGCGCCCGGCGATTTTGCCAGCGGTAATACCTTTGAAAACTCGCGTTTAAGCGCCTGGTCGTAGTAGCTGGTGATGCCGTCCAGCGTCGACTGCGGGATTTTTTCGGTGGCCTGCGGCGTGGGGAACAGCTTGCTCGGCTCGATATAGACGCTGGTGTAGTTGCTGGCATTGGCCGAGGGCTCGATCCAGCGCATCACCGTGGCGCCAGACGGCGACTTGGCTTCTTGCAGATTGCTGTAGTCGGCCAGAAAGCCCGAGTACTCGGTCGGCTCCACCACCTTGCTGGCGCAACCGCTCAGCACAAACGAGGCGACGCAAAGCGAGGCACACCAATTGTTCAGTTTCATAGGACACTCCAATGGTTGGCGATGTGGTGCATTAACTGCCCCAGCACGACGGCATAACGGTGCCTCAGGCGTTGTAACGTCAGTGAACGGCTGCCCGCATAGGCTCACTGCCCCGTAATAAACCAACGAACGTACGGATTGGCCCGCTCCTTGGGTGAAAGACTCGCGACGCCACGCGACCAACCGGCGCGATCACGCTGGTAGGCGTACAGCGCCAGTTGGTAAAAGCGCGCCAGGCTGTGCCATTGATCCTCCACCGCGCCGGCGAATCCGGCGTCTGCTTCCAGCAGCGGCGGTGCTTTGCGCAGAGCCAGCAACTCGGGCAGCACCCGGCTGATTTCATCGGCGCGCACCCAGGTGCTGTACTCGATGGAGGGGCGATCATCGGTAACCGGCGCGGTGCTGCCGGCAAATCGCTGCAAGCCATCGCGGTCGGTCACCCAGGTGGCCAGCAGCGCTTCCGGGCTGTCGACGCCCACCTCGGCCAGGGTGGCGGCCACATCGCCCTGGGCAAAGCGCTGACGAATACGCGGCACATTCAACTCCAGGGGATCGTTGCTGCCCACCAGCAGCATTTCGTGGAACTCGGTGGTCCACAGCGAGGCATAGGGGAACACCTCGATAAAACTGCGCACCAGGGCCCGCGAGTCATCGGCATTCTGGGTGGGCAACGGCAGCCATTGCGCCACCACGCCACCAGGTTGCAGGCGGGCGGCGGCCAGTTGATAGAAGTCACGGGAGTACAGATTGACCACCCCGGCCGCCGACGGCGGTGGCGGCTCCAGGGTGATCACGCCATAACGCTGTTCACTGCGCAGCAATTCGCGGCGGCCATCGCGCAGGCGGATATCCAGGCGTGGATCGTTGATCGCATCGTAGTTGCCACGAAACTGTGAAGCGGCGGCCAGCACTTCCGGCAATAGCTCGGCCACCACCGGGTGTTGCAAACCGGGATAACGCAACATGGCACCGGCGGTGATGCCCGTACCAAAACCAATCACCAGGGCCGCATCGGGCTCGCTGCGTTGCACCAACAACGGCACCAGCGCCTGCAAGCGCATATAACGCAGCGATGGCATGGCATCGCCGGTATTGGACACGCCCTGGATATACAGACGGTTAAAGCTGCGCCCTTCCCTGCCCTGAGTGACCACGGCCACGGTGCCGCCACGGCCTTCCTCGTAGAACGTCAGCTCGCCATTGCGTGCGCCGGGCAGCAGTTCGGCGAGTTTTTGTGGTGGCGCCAACAGGGCCACCGCCACGGTTACCAGGCTCACGCCCAACACCGCACCGCGCAGGGTCCGGCCGCCGTGCCAGGCAGCAACGCAGGCGATCAGCGCAGCCAGTAAGGCCAGGGCCGCCAAGGTGCGCACCAAGCCGACTGCGGGCACCAGGACAAATCCGGTGAGCGCCACGCCGACAATACCGCCCAGGGTATTCAGGCCAATCACGGTGCCGACATCGTGGCCGACGTGGTCCTTATCGACCGCCAGGCGCAAGGCCAGGGGAAAGGCCGCACCCAGCAAGGTGGTGGGCAAAAACACCACGCACAAGGCTGCCGTGGCAAAGCGGGCGCAGATACCCGCCAGCTCATTGCCGCCGGCCTGTAGCAC
>JBCECW010000572.1:0-3080 GCA_039207785.1 Pseudomonas sp.
CGACAAAGCGGGTGGTGACCTGGTTGTTCTGTACCTGCGGGTGGCGCAGCAGGTTTTGCAGAAAGTGGATATTGCTCGCCACGCCTTCCAGGCGGAATTCACACAGGGCGCGGTAGGCGCGGCGCAGTACGCCGGGGTAATCGTCGTTGGCCTGCACGATCAGCTTGGCCAGCAGCGAGTCATAGCTGCTGCTGGTGGCATAGCCGCTATAGCCGCAGCCATCCACACGAATGCCGGCGCCGCTCGGTGGCTCATAGGCACTGAGCAGCCCGGCGGCCGGCTGCACGCTGCCATCGGCCTGCATGCTTTCCAGGTTGATCCGCAGTTGCACGGCAAAGCCGCGCGGGGCGGGAATCTGCGCCTGCTGCAAACCCAGCTCCTGCAGGCTGGCGCCACCGGCTACACGCAGTTGCGCTTGCACCAGGTCGATTCCGGTCACCGCCTCGGTAATGGTGTGCTCCACCTGCAGGCGCGGGTTGGCTTCCATAAACACAAAGTCGCCGTTATCCACATCGAGCAAAAACTCGAAGGTGCCCAGGGTGCGGTAGCCAACGGCATTGGCCAGCTTGAGCGCGGCGGCAAACATGGCCTCGCGCACGGCGGGGTCGAGGGTCGGGCTGGGGGCGATTTCCAGCAGCTTCTGGTTGCGCCGCTGCAAGGTGCAGTCGCGTTCGCCCAGCTGCACCACCTGCTCGCCATCGCCCAGCACCTGGATTTCGATATGCCGGGCATTGCTGATCAGCCGTTCGACATACAGGTCGCCATTGCCAAACGCGGCCAGGGCTTCGGACTGGCAGCGCTCATAGGCCGGGGCCACGTCTTCGGCGTTGAACACCGCGCGCATACCACGCCCGCCGCCACCGGCCAGGGCTTTGATCATCATGGCGCCGCCATTGAGCTCGGCCATAAACGACTGGGCGCGTGCCAGGCTGGTGGGCTGGTTGGTGCCGGCGGCCAGTGGCACGCCGCAGCGCAGGGCCAGGGTGCGGGCCTGGGTTTTATCGCCAAACTGCTCCAGCACATCGGCGCTGGGGCCGACAAAAATCAGCCCGGCCTTTTTGCAGCGGCGGGCGAACTCGGCGTTTTCGGCGAGAAAACCATAACCGGGGTGCACGGCATCGCAGCCTTCGGCCAGGGCGATGGCAATCAGCTGGTCCATATCCAGGTACGCGCCTACTCCACGGCCCTTGAGGCCCACGGCGGTATCAGCCTTGCGTGTATGCAGGGCGGCGGCTTCGTCTTCGGCAAACACCGCCACGCTGCGTATTTCCAATTCGGCGGCGGCGCGGGCGATACGAATGGCGATCTCGCCGCGGTTGGCGATCAGCAGATTGCGGATGGGCATTGGTGCTCCCTGGTTTTTATTAGCGATCAGGGAGTAGAGCGTAGGCGCGCACGAGTTGAAAGCTTGCTAGCTGGGGCGAATGGCGGGGCAGCGGTGGGGGTGATGATGGGCGTAAAAAGTTGCCCTCACCCCCGGCTCCTCTCCCGCTTGCGGGAGAGGGTGCCCGAAGGGCGGGTGAGGGCGCTCTTAGCTACGGCGTTCGACGATATACCGCGCCAAATTCCGCAGCGGCTCGGCTGCATCGCCGAACGGACGCAGCGCATGCAAGGCCAAATCCCGCAGTTCCAGAGCGTAAGTCTTGGCCGCGTCCAACCCCAACAGGGCCGGGTAGGTGGGCTTGTGGTTGGCTTCGTCTTTACCCTGGGTTTTACCCAGGGTGGCGGTGTCGCTTTCGACGTCGAGAATATCGTCCTGCACCTGGAAGGCCAGGCCCACGGCCTGGGCGTATTCCTGCAGGGCGCGCAGTGACAGGCTGTCGGCTGCGCCGCTGGCCAGGGCGCCGAGGCGCACGCTGGCTTCGATCAGGGCGCCGGTTTTGTGCCGGTGCATGATTTCCAGTGCGCCCTGGTCCAGCCACTGGCCGACCGAACCGAGGTCGATGGCCTGGCCGCCGACCATGCCCGCCGGGCCTGCCGTCTTGGCCAGGTGGCTGATCATTTCCAGGCGCACCTCGGCGTCTAGCGGGTTGCGCTGGGCATCGGCGAGCACTTCGAAGGCCAGGCTTTGCAGGCCGTCGCCGGCGAGGATGGCGCTGGCTTCGTCGAAGGCTTTATGGGTGGTGGGTTGGCCACGGCGCAGGTCGTCATCGTCCATGGCCGGCAAGTCGTCGTGCACCAATGAATAGGCGTGAATCAACTCCACCGCACAGGCGGCCGCATCGGCGCGCTCGGGGCTGCCGCCCAACGCTTCACAGGCGGCGTACACCAACAGCGGGCGCACGCGCTTGCCGCCATTGATCACGCTATAGCGCATGGCTTGGTAAATCAGGCTGAGTTCGGGGCGGGGCGGCTGGAACAGTTCGTCGAGCTTGCTATCGACGCGGGTCTGACAGGTTTTCTGGTACGCCGCGATCATGCTTGCTCGTCCGCCTCGAAGGGGGCTTCTTCCAGCTCACCGTCGCGTTCCAGCAGAATCTGCACTTTCTGTTCGGCCTGGGCCAGGGCGCCCTGACAGTCGCGGGTTAGGCGAATGCCTTGCTCGAACGCGGTCAGGGAATCCTCAAGCGACAGCTCGCCGTTTTCCAAGCGCTCGACCAGGGTCTGCAACTCGCTAAGGGATTGTTCAAAATCGACGGCGGCTTTTTTGCGGGCCATGGTTTAGCTCTCGACAGGCTGGAACGGGCGCGAGGCTAGCAGAGCAGGGCAGGGCGGGCAAACCGCAACGGCCACAGGCAGTTGTCGTAAACGACCCTTCGCCCGCAGACTAGCCGTCCCTGCGCGCCATCTATGTGCCCCGATGAATATCGACACCCGCATCAAATTCCGCCACCTGGTGTGCTTTCTCGAAGTGGCCCGCCAAGGCACCCTGGCGCGCGCCGCGGACAAGCTGGCCGTCAGCCAGCCGGCGATTTCCAAAACCCTGAAAGAGCTGGAAGACCTGCTGGGCGCCGCCCTGTTCGCCCGCAGCAAAACCGGTGTGGCGCTGACCGAAGCCGGGGTGGCCTTTATGCGCTACGCCGGGCCCTGCGTGCAGGCCCTGCGCGATGGGGTCAACAGCCTGCGCAGCGGCGAGCATG
>JBCECW010000573.1:0-3079 GCA_039207785.1 Pseudomonas sp.
CCCTCGTGCCCCTTGCACTCTCAACCTTCCTTGTGGCCTGTGCCGGCTATCAGCCAGCCCCGCAAGTCGCTGAAAGGACTCAGCAAAACGTCAGCCAACAAATGACTGACATGGATGAAAACGACGACGGCCTCGATCCGTTGCCCGACTTCGCCCAAGACCAACCGTATGAACTGCCGTCGTTCGCCGACAGCATCCTGGCCCACGGCCTGTCGCTGGTAGGCACCCGTTACCGCTTTGGTGGTACCTCGGCCAACACCGGTTTCGACTGCTCGGGCTTTATCGGTTACCTGTTCAAGGAAGAGGCGGGCATGAGCCTGCCACGTTCGACCCGCGAAATGATCAACCTCGATGCCCCGCTGGTGTCGCGCAACGATCTGCAACCGGGCGACCTGCTGTTTTTCAGCACCCGTGGTCGTGGTCGCGTCAGCCACGCCGGTATCTACCTGGGTGATGACCAGTTTATCCACTCCAGCAGCAGCAAAAGCGGCGGCGTGCGGGTAGACAGCCTGGACGACAAATACTGGAGCCGTACCTTTATCGAAGCTAAACGTGCCCTGGCACTGGCCTCGGTAAACACCGCTCAAGTCAGCCGCAACCCGCTGCATCCGTAAGCGCGTTGAGCTGAACCGACAAAACCCCCGTTAATCGGGGGTTTTGTGTTTTTGCCCTTTGCCTTGGAAAAACCTTACCAGCCCTTGCGCCATGCGCCTCTCAAGGGCAGAGTAGCCCGAACAAAATCAGAGCCGCCTCGCCTATGCCCGCTCCGGCCCGCCTTATCCTCGTATTACTCGCTGCGCTGCTCACTGCTTGCGCCAGTTCCCCACCCCCTTCAGAACCTATCGTGTATGCCCCGCCCAGCGTCGAACAGCCGGCGGCGGCCGATGATGTGCTATTCCGCGCCCTGGGCCTGGTGGGCACGCCGTACCGCTATGGCGGCAATACCCCCGACAGCGGTTTCGATTGCAGCGGCCTGATCGGCTATGTGTACCGCGACGCTGCCGGTATCTCGCTGCCACGCTCCACCCGCGAGCTGATCAGCTTGCGTGCCCCCAGCGTCAAACGTGAGGCCTTGCAGGCGGGCGACCTGGTGTTTTTTGCCACGGCCGGCGGCGGCAAGGTCAGCCATGCCGGTATCTACGTCGGCGAAGGGCGCTTTGTGCATGCGCCGTCCAGCGGCGGCACGGTGCGCCTGGACAGCCTGTCTGCCACCTATTGGATGAAAAGCTACCTCGACGCCAAGCGCGTCCTGGGGCCCGACCGGCTGGCACGTACCCCGTGACCCGCTGGCGATAACAGCTGTACGCCTTACCCCTTTGTTGTTCTGCCCAGGATGGAATGCATGACCGGTCGGACCCTTGCCCTCGATGACGCGCTGTACAACTACCTGCTCGACGTCTCCCTGCGTGAAACCCCGTTGCTCAAGCGCCTGCGCGATGAAACCCAGGCGCTGCCCATGGCGCGCTGGCAAGTGGCGCCCGAGCAAGGGCAGTTTCTTGCCCTGCTGGTAAAACTCACCGGCGCCAAGCGCCTGCTGGAAATCGGCACCTTCACCGGCTACAGCGCCCTGTGCATGGCCAGTGCCTTGCCTGAAGACGGCCATTTGCTCTGCTGCGACCTGCCCGGCGACTACAACGCCATTGCCCAGCGCTACTGGTACCAGGCCGAGTTGCACGAACGCATCGAACTGCGCCTGGCGCCAGCGCTGGACACCCTGGGGCAGTTGGAGCGCGAAGGGCACGGCGAAAGCTTCGACCTGATCTTTATCGACGCCGACAAAGCCAATTACCCGGTCTACCTCGAACACGCCCTGGCGCTGGTGCGCAAGGGCGGGGTGATTCTGTTCGACAACACCCTGTGGAGCGGGCGTGTACTGGAACAGGCGCCCGACAGTGCCGACACCCGCGCCATCCAGAGCCTTAACCGGCGTCTGAAAACCGATCAGCGCATCGACCTGTCGTTACTGCCGCTTGGCGACGGCCTGACTCTCTGTCGCAAGCGCTGAGCCCACTGGCATGGCTGAGCCCATACGCCTGCCTCCCCAGCCGGACCGCTGCGAACTGTGCCAGCGTCCGGTGCCGGTGACCCGCCACCATCTGATCCCCAAGGCCCTGCACAACAAACCCTATGTGCAGAAACAGTTCGGCAAAAGTGAGCGCATTACCGCCACGCTATGGGTATGCCGGGCGTGTCATAACCAGATTCACCGGTTGTTTAGCGAGAAGGAGTTGGCGCTGAGCTACAACAACCGCGAGGCGCTGATGGCCGATGAGCGTTTGCAGACGTTTGTGCAGTGGTTGGCCAGTAAACCACCGGGGTTTATGCCCAGGCATTGAGGTGGGTGGCACACCCTACGGTACCGAGTCGTTTACGCAGGAACCGTAGGGTGCGCTCCGCGCACCATCAATCATCCGGGTCGACAATGCCTTCGCGCACGGCATACAGCACCAACCCCGCCACGTCATGGATATGCAGGCGTTTCATGATCTGCGCGCGGTGCGCTTCCACGGTTTTCACGCTCAGGCCCAGGCCTTCGGCAATCAGCCGGGTGGTTACCCCGCGGCTGATCAGGCGCAGGATCTCGATCTGCCGCTCGGTCAGGCTGTGCTCGGCGGGAATATGCGGCTGCGCCCGTGCCAAAGCCTGTTCGATCACCGGTTCGGCAATCGCCGAGCTCAGGTAGCGCTGGCCGCGGCCGACGGCGTTCAGGGCGTTATGCAGCTCGTCGACGGCGGCATCTTTCAACAGGTAGCCGCGCGCACCTTTTTCCAGCGCAGAAAACACCACATCGGCCTCGGCGTGCATGGACAGCATCAGTACGCGCGCGTCCGGTACTGCGCTGGCCAGTTCTTGCAGGGCGTCCAGGCCGCTGACGCCGTGCATGGAGACGTCGAGCAAGATGATGTCGGGCTGCAGCTGCTGGGCCATTTCCACGGTTTGCCGGCCGTCTTCGGCCTCGCCGACCACTTCGTAGCCGGGCAGGGTGTTGACCATGGCGCGTACGCCGACGCGAATCAGGGCGTGGTCGTCGGCCAGCAACAGGCGGCAGCTCATGGCTGCCTGTGGGGTGGTGCAGGGT
>JBCECW010000574.1:0-936 GCA_039207785.1 Pseudomonas sp.
CTAAGCAACATCCTTGAACTGTGGGACAGCACCTTCAACGCCCTCACCGCCGAAGACGACCCGGCGGTAGCCCTGGCCACCTATATCCGCGCCAAGATGGAGTTCTCCCGCCGCCAGCCGCTGGCCTCGAAGATCTTCGCCATGGAAGTGATCGGCGGTGGCGAGTGCCTGACCGAGTACTTCAACCAGGACTACCTGACCTGGTTCCGCGGCCGTGCCGAGGTGTTCGAAGCCTGGATTGCCGCCGGCAAGATCGACGCCGTAGACCCCATCCATCTGATCATCCTGCTGTGGAGCAGCACCCAGCATTACGCCGACTTCAACCAGCAGGTCTGCCGCCTGACCGGGCGCAAGAAGCTCAGCAAGGAAGACTTTGCCGCAGCCGCCGACACCCTGATCCATATCATCCTCAAAGGCTGCGGGCTGACGCCGCCCAGCGCCTGATGCCGTTCAGCCTGAGCCAGCCTTGCGAGTACCGCGAGGAAATCAAGAAAAGCCGCTTTCACACCTTGGCCGCGCCCATCCGCAGCGCGGCCGAGGCGCAGGCGTTTATCGACGCCCATAGCGACCTGGCCGCCACCCATAACTGCTGGGCCTGGAAAGTCGGCCAGCAATACCGTTTCAACGACGATGGCGAACCCGGTGGCACCGCGGGTCGGCCAATCCTGGCGGCCATCGAAGGGCAAGACTGCGACCAGGTGGTGGTGCTGGTGATTCGCTGGTACGGCGGCATCCAGCTGGGCACCGGCGGCCTGGCGCGTGCCTATGGCGGTGGGGCGAGCAAGTGTTTGCAAGGCGGCGAACGGGTGGAGCTGGTCAGCCGTATCAGCTGCGCGTGCCACTGCCAGTTTGCTGAACTGCCACTGCTGAAATCGCGCCTGGGCGAATTGGAAGCCTTGCTGGAAAACGAGCAGTACGACGCTGAAGGGGCACAGG
>JBCECW010000574.1:946-3079 GCA_039207785.1 Pseudomonas sp.
CACAGGTGCAGATCGCCATTCCCGAGGCGCGGTTTGCCGAGTTGCAGAAGGTGTTGGCCGATATCAGCCGGGGACGGATTGTCGTATCCGTTTGCTGATCCAACGCGCACCATTGCGGTGCCGCAGGCGGCTCACAAAACGTGCTCACCCCCCTCTAACATCGCTTTCTGACCCCCTGGCCAAGTTTTTGCTTATAGCTGCCTCAGTTGTCTTTTTCTTGAGTCAGTGACCATGTCCAGTTCCCCTCCTGTTCCGCGCTTGCAGCTGCAAGGCATTACCAAGCGCTATCCCGGCTGCCTGGCCAACGACCGTATCGACCTGCAGATCGCGCCTGGGGAAATCCATGCCTTGCTGGGCGAAAACGGCGCGGGCAAAAGCACGCTGATGAAGATTATCTACGGCGTTACCCAGCCCGACAGCGGCGCTGTCATCTGGCACGGCGAGGCCCTGAAAATGCGCGACCCAGCCATGGCCCGGCAGTTGGGCATCGGCATGGTGTTCCAGCATTTCTCGTTGTTCGAAACCCTCACCGTGGCCGAGAACATTGCCCTGGCCATGGGCAAGGACGCCGGTACACCCAAGCAGTTAGAGGGCAAGATCCGCGAGGTGTCGCAGCGCTATGGCATGGCACTGGAACCGCAGCGCCTGGTGCATAGCCTGTCGATTGGCGAGCGCCAGCGGGTGGAGATCGTGCGTTGCCTGATGCAAGACATCAAGCTGCTGATTCTCGACGAGCCCACCTCGGTACTGACCCCGCAAGAGGCCGACGAGTTGTTCGCCACCCTGCGCCGCCTGGCGGCCGAGGGCTGCAGCATTCTGTTTATCAGCCACAAGCTGGGCGAAGTGCGCGCGCTATGCCAAAGCGCGACGGTATTGCGCGGCGGGCGCGTGTCGGGGCACTGCGTGCCGGCCGAGTGCTCGGACCTGGAGCTGGCCAAGCTGATGGTGGGCGACGCCGAAGGCCTGGAAAGCAGCTACCCGAAAGCCAGCGGCGGCCGCGTGCGTCTGCGGGTGGACGACCTCAACTGGCCTAACAGTGATCCGTTCGGTACGTCGCTCAGCGGCCTGCGCCTGGAAGTGCGCAGCGGCGAAATCGTCGGTCTTGCCGGGGTGGCCGGCAATGGCCAGGACGAGTTGCTGGCCCTGCTTAGCGGCGAAGTACGCCTGCCACGGGGCGAGCGCGAACGCATCAGCCTGGACGAGCAGCCCATCGCCAACCTCTACCCCGACGCCCGCCGCCAACGCGGCCTGGCCTTTGTGCCGGCCGAGCGTCTGGGCCATGGCGCGGTGCCGGATATGTCGCTCAACGACAACGCCTTGCTCACGGGTTTTCAGCAAGGCTTGTTGAGCAAAGGCCTGATCAAGCGCGCCAAGGTGCTGGCCTTTGCCGAGGAAATCATTCAGCGCTTTGCGGTTAAAACGCCGAACGCCGAAGCGCCGGCGCGCAGCCTGTCGGGCGGCAATCTGCAGAAATTTATCCTTGGCCGGGAAATCCTTCAGCAGCCCAAGCTGCTGGTGGCCGCGCACCCGACCTGGGGGGTGGACGTGGGCGCGGCAGCGGCCATTCACCGCGCGCTGATTGCCCTGCGCGATGCCGGCGCGGCCATCCTGGTGATCAGCGAAGACCTCGACGAACTGTTCCAGATCAGCGACCGCATCGGCGCCCTGGCCAGCGGCACCCTGTCGCCGCTGGCCGCCACAGCCGGCACCACGCCGGCCGATGTCGGGCGCTGGATGGCCGGCCAATTCGCGCCCCAGGCGCCCCACTTGTCTACCGATGTCGGCGCCCGCAGCGCTGCCACCCTGAACTGACGGAGCACCCCATGTTGTTATCCCTGGAACCGCGCGGCCAGCAATCGCGCGCCATGCTCTGGCTGTCACCCTTGCTGGCCGCCGTGCTGACGCTGGCGTGCGGCTCGTTGCTGTTTTTAGTGCTGGGCCTGTCGCCGGCCACCACCCTGCATACCCTGCTGATTGCGCCGGTGAGTGACTGGTACGGGGTGTCGGAGTTGTTGGTCAAGGCGCTGCCGATTCTGCTCTGCGCCCTGGGCCTGGCCGTGGCCTACCAGGCGCGCATCTGGAATATCGGCGCCGAAGGCCAGCTGCTGCTCGGCGCCTTGGCCGGCAGTGCAG
>JBCECW010000575.1:0-3071 GCA_039207785.1 Pseudomonas sp.
CTTTACGACACCACAGGCCAGGGCACTAAAGTAAGCTTTGGCCCGTCCTCGAACGGCCGTCAGAACTGGCGCATCACGCCGAAAAACCAATAAGGGACAGGTATGAACAAGCGCACGCAAGGCTTTACCCTGCTGGAGCTGATGATCACGGTAGCGATCCTCGGCATCATCGCTGCCATCGCATTCCCGAGCTATCAGCAGTACGTGCTTCGCAGCAACCGTACTGAAGGCCAGGCAATGCTCAGCGATGCGGTAGCTCGCCAGGAGCGGTACTACGCGCAAAACAATAGCTACGTTGCCAGCCAGACCAATATCGGCAAACTGCAACTCAGGAACACCACGGGCACTACGGTGAAATCCGACACCGGGCTTTATAGCCTTACGGTGGCCGCTACTGCAGGCAACGGCGGCTATATATTTACCGCGACTCCACAGGGCAGCCAGACACGTGATACCGCGTGCGCTAACTTGACGCTCAATGCACTGGGCACAAAAGGCAAAAGCGGTACAGCCTCCACCGCAGCCGAATGCTGGCGATAAGCTAAAACAAAAAAGGCCACTTCAACGAAGTGGCCTTTTTTATTGCACGCTGGAAATGCAGGAGACTTAAATCGCCTTGACCCGCAACTCCTTGGGCATCGAAAACGTCACATTCTCCGGCCGCCCATCCAGCTCTTCCGCGCCGCTGGCGCCCCACTCTCTCAGCTTCTTCACCACACCCAGCACCAGCACCTCCGGAGCCGAGGCGCCGGCGGTGATGCCGATACGGGCCGCGCCATCGAACCAGCTTTGTTGCAGGTCTTCAGCGCCGTCGATGAGGTACGCCGGGGTACCCAATCGCTCGGACAGCTCGCGCAAGCGGTTGGAGTTAGAGCTATTCGGGCTGCCCACCACCAGCACCACATCGCTTTCACTGGCGAGCTGTTTGACGGCGTCCTGGCGGTTCTGCGTGGCGTAGCAGATGTCGTCTTTGCGTGGCCCGCCAATAGCAGGGAAGCGGCTGCGCAGCGCGTCGATCACGCGACTGGTGTCGTCCATCGACAGGGTGGTCTGGGTCACGAACGCCAGCGCTTCGGGGTTGCGTACTTGCAGGTTGGCAACGTCGGTTTCGTCTTCAACCAGGTAAATAGCACCGCCATTGCTGGCGTCGTATTGGCCCATGGTGCCTTCCACTTCGGGGTGGCCGGCGTGGCCGATCAGGATGCATTCGCGGCCGTCGCGGCTGTAGCGGGCGACTTCGATATGCACCTTGGTCACCAGCGGGCAGGTGGCGTCGAAGACTTTCAGGCCACGAGCCTCGGCTTCCTTGCGTACGGCCTGGGACACGCCGTGGGCGCTGAAGATAACGATGACGTTGTCGGGCACCTGGTCCAGTTCTTCGACAAAGATGGCGCCACGGGCGCGCAGGTCTTCGACGACAAACTTGTTGTGCACCACTTCGTGACGCACGTAGATCGGCGGGCCGAATACTTCCAGGGCGCGGTTGACGATTTCGATCGCGCGATCAACGCCCGCGCAGAAGCCGCGGGGGTTGGCGAGTTTGATTTGCATGGCTGTTTCTTGCATGACGCGTCCTCGGCCGCCCTTGGGCGGTGCGCGGCAACCGGCCGATCAGACCGGTTTGACCTCGATGATTTCGACCTGGAAGTTCAGGGTCTTGCCAGCCAGCGGGTGGTTGAAGTCGATGGTGACCTGGTTGTCATCAAAGGCTTTGACCACACCGGGCAGCTCGGTATTGGCGGCGTCGTTGAAGATCACCAGCAGCCCTTCGGACAACTCCATATCGGCAAATTGCGAGCGCGGCATTACCTGCACGTTCTGCGGGTTGGGCTGGCCGAAGGCGTTCTCCGGCTCTACCTGCAGGGTGCGCTGGTCGCCGGCCTTGAGGCCGAACAGCTTGGCTTCGAACCCGGGCAGCAGGTTGCCATCGCCGACCTTGAAGGTGGCCGGCTTCTTGTCGAAGGTGCTGTCCACCACATCACCGTTTTCCAGGTTCAGGGCAAAGTGCAGGGTCACTTGCTTGTCCGGGCCAATACGTACGTCGTCAGTCATGAACCGGCTCTCCGGATTTTTTGCTTTTGAACATATCCAGGGCCAGCAACACGGCGCCGACCGAGATGGCGCTATCGGCGATATTGAAGGCCGGGAAGTACCAGCGGTCTTGCCAGTGCACAAGGATAAAGTCGATCACGTGGCCCAGCACGATACGGTCGTACAAATTGCCCAGTGCGCCGCCCAGCACCAGCGCCAGGGCAATGGCCAGCCAGGTTTCGTCGGCCTTCAGGCGCTTGAGCCAGACCACCAGGGTGGCGCTGACCACCACGGCGATCAGGGCAAACAGCCAACGCTGCCAACCCGAGCTTTCTGCCAGGAAGCTGAAGGCCGCGCCTTTGTTATAGGCCAGGGTCCAGCTGAACTGGTCGGGAATCACCACGATCTGCTGGAACAGCTGCAGGTTGCTTTCGAAGTACAGCTTGGTGGCCTGATCGGCGATCAGCACCAGCAGACTTATCCACAACAGGCCAAGGCGCCCAAAGCGTGTATTAGGCATACTGCCGAACCTCGCCCGAGCCCCTGATATTGTCGACGCAGCGGCCGCAGATTTCCGGATGTTCTGGGTTCACGCCCACATCTTCACGGCAATGCCAGCAGCGCGCGCACTTGGCGTGGGCGGATTTCACCACCTTCAGTTTCAGGCCGGCGACGTCGGTCACCACGGCATCGGCCGGCGCACTGGCCAGCGGGGCCACGGCGGCGGTCGAGGTGATCAGGACAAAACGCAGCTCGTTACTGAGCTTGGTCAGGTCGGCCACCAGCGCGTCTTCGGCGTACAGGGTGACTTCGGCTTGCAGGTTGCCACCGATGGCCTTGGCCGCACGCTGGTTTTCCATTTCCTTGTTCACCGCGACTTTCACGGCCATGACCCGATCCCAGTAGGCGCGGTCCAGCTCGAAGCCTTCCGGCAGCGCGCTCAGGCCTTCGTACCAGGTGTTGAGCATTACCGACTCGTTGCGCTCGCCCGGCAGGTATTCCCACAGGCCGAGCACGTTTTCCCAGCGGCGGATGACAAC
>JBCECW010000576.1:0-467 GCA_039207785.1 Pseudomonas sp.
ACCGGCATATTCGCGGGCATACGGGTCGAGCAGGAGCTTGTTCGGGTTGAAGCGGTGGCCCTCCTCGGGGGCGAAGCGGCCATGGACACGGTAGCCGTAGCGCTGGCCCGGCCCGATGCCGGGCAGATAGCCGTGAAAGATTTCATCGGTGTGTTCGGGCAGCTCGATACGCTCCAGCTCGGTTTCGCCGCTGCTGTCGAACAGGCACAACTCCACCTTGGTGGCGTGGGCGGAAAACAGCGCGAAGTTGACCCCCAGCCCGTCCCAGGTGGCGCCCAGGGGAAAGGGGTGGCCTTCGGAAATGCGCGATTGCCGCACAGGGGTGGGCGCTTTAGGCGGCTTGGTCATAGAGGCACTTCCTTGGTTTCAGTCGTTAACATTCATCAGGCTTTGGGCGCTTTGGCGGCCGGTTTTTTCTTAGCGGCTTTTTTGGCCGGAGCTTTCGCTTCGGTCTTTGCATTCATTTG
>JBCECW010000576.1:477-3070 GCA_039207785.1 Pseudomonas sp.
GGTTTGGGCGGGGTGGACGCCTTGGGTGCAGCGGGCTTTTTCGCCGCTGGCTTGACTGGTTTGGCTTCCAGCAACGCGGGCTTTTCCGCCTTGGCCTTGGCCGGTTTTTTCGCCGCTGGAATGGCTGGGTTAGGTGCCACCAGGGTTTTGCCTTTTACCGTTTTACTGGCCGCCGGCACGCCCGCTTCGGAGGCCGCGAGCTTTACCGCCATTTGCCAATGGCGCTCGGCCTGGCCTTCGGGTTTGCCTTCGGACTCCCATATCTGGAAGGCGAATTCACGCACGCGTTTTTCATCAATGCTCATGGCCGTGACTCCTGAAAGGGATGCAGCAGGTTGACCGGGAAATCCCGTAGTAGGTGGGCCAGATCCAGGCGTCCGGCCACCGGCGTATGGCTGCCGTTGGTAAACGCGCTGATCAGGCTGTGATGGCTAAGGGCGGGGGGCAACAGCAAGCGGGTATCGCCCCAGGCGTGCTCGGGAATCAGTGGTGTGCTGGCGCCATCGAGCAGGCCGGCGGCCAGGCGTGGCACCAGCACGATGACAAACTGCTCGTCGTCCAGCTGGCGGGCAAAGGCCATGACTCGCGCGGCCTGGCTACCCTCCACGGTCAGCGGCAGGTAGCGCCCGCGGGCAAATACCTGCGGGTGCTCGGCGCGCAGGTTCAGCGTGCGCTGCACCAGCCATTGCTTGAGGGGGCCGCCGCGCCATTGATGCACCAGCTCGGCCAGTGGGCGCGGATGTTCGAGAGCCGTACGCCGTGCGGCGAAATCCACCGGGCGACGGTTGTCCGGGTCCACCAGGCTGAAGTCCCAGAATTCGTTGCCCTGGTACAGGTCGGGCACTCCTGGCGTGGTCATCCGCAGCAGGGCCTGGCCGAGGCTGTTCAGCGCGCCACTGGGGGCCAGCGACTCGGCCGCAGCAGCCAGCTCGGTGCGCAGCGCCAGGCACTCGGGGCTTTGCAGCAGGCCTTGGAGAAAACGCCGGCAAGCGCCTTCGTATTGCTCGTTATTGGCGCTCCAGCTGCTGCGCAACTTGGCCTCGCGCAGGGCTTTTTCCTGCCAGCCGAGCAGGCGCTGCAGGTAGCTGTCCAGCCGGGCTTGATCGCTGGCGGCCAGGCCCAGCGGCCAAGAACCCATCAGCGTCTGGTAGAGCATCAGTTCGTCGCCGGGGCTGGGGGCGATACCGTCAGCCAGCTCTTCACGTAACGGCGTTGCCATGCGCCACCAGTGCTCGACGCGCTCGGCAAACCAGGTGGAACGCTCGCTGAGTACCGCCAGGCGCGCGCGCGTGTCTTCGCCGCGTTTATGGTCGTGGGTGGCGGTGGTCAGCAGGTTGTCGGGGAACTGTTCCAGGCGTTGCTGCCAGTTGCGTTGCAGCTCGGCGAGTGGCGCGCTGAAGTGCTGGTCAAAGCCCACGTCATTGCGCGACAGCAGCACCGCACTGCGGTAGCAGGCGGTATCTTCCACGGCTTTGGCGGCGGCGGGCGAGGTGAGCTGTTGAAAGCGCGTCAAAAGTTTTTGCCGCTGCTTGCGCGCCGGCCCCGGCGGCAGTTGGCGCAGTGCCTGGCCACCGAGCCAGCGGTCGAGGTAGCCCAGTAGCGGCCAGTCGGCTTCAGCGAGGCTGCCATGGGCGGCCTCCAGGGCGTGTTGGAAAAACACCTGGTCCTGGGCGCTGCGGCCATGGGCGCCGGCGTAGGTGCGGTACACCGGAAAGTGCACGATCAGTTCCAGCAGGGCGCGGCGGATGGAGCCCAGGGTCAGGTCGCGGCTGGCGATATCGTCGCGCGCCACCAGCAGCAAGCCTTGGGCGAGCGCTTCGAGATCGCCGGCCAGGGTGCCGTTGAGCACCAGTTGCCGGGCTTCGCGCACCTCGTCCATAAAGGTGGCGGTGCGCCCGCTGCGGGCTTCCCACAGGGCGGCCAGTTGCAGCTGGCCGATAGGGTCGTGCTGCAGCTGCGACACCTCGTTCATAAATTCATAGCCGGTGGTGCCGTCTACCGACCAATTGCCCGGCAACTGCTCGCCGGCGCCGAGGATTTTTTCCACGTAGATAGGGAAGGGCTGGCCGAGCAGGGCGGCCGGGCGCTTGCTCAGCAGGCCATTGACCCGCCGGCGCAGCTTGCGGCAGTAGCTGCCGGGGTTGGCCAAGCCGTCGACATGGTCGATCCGCAGGCCATCCACCAGGCCTTGTTGAATCAGCTGGAAGATCTTGCCGTGGGTGGCTTCGAACACGCGGTTGCGTTCCACCCGCAGGCCGCCCAGTTCGTTGATATCGAAAAAGCGCCGCCAGTTGATATCGTCGGCGGCGGTGCGCCAGCTGGCCAGGCGATAGTGTTGGCGCTCCAGCAACTGGTGCAGGCGGGCAAAGGCACCGTCCTGGGCCTCGATGGGCGCGGGTATGACTTCGAATTGGCCCAAGGCCTCGGCCAGGGCCAGCCCCACCTCTGGCACCTGGGCTACCTCGGCAAGCTCGGTGCGCAATTGCCGGGCGCTGTGCCAGGCCAGGGGGTCGACGTCCAGGCTGTCAAAACGTGCGGCAAAGGCCAGCAGGGTGGCGTCGTCGCTGCTTTTCAGCACATCGGCGTAGGTGGG
>JBCECW010000577.1:0-3053 GCA_039207785.1 Pseudomonas sp.
TGCTGGCGTTTGGTTCGGTGGCCGACCGCTTTGGTCGCCGGGCCATCTTTACCTACGCCTTGCTGCTCTATTCGGTATCCGCCGTGATGATGGCCTGCCAGACCACGGCCCATGGCCTGAACTTCTGGCGGTTGATGACGGGCATTGGCCTGGGGGTGGAGCTGGTCACCATCGACGCTTACCTGAGCGAACTGGTGCCGGTGCGTATCCGCGGTCGCGCGTTTGCGGTGAGCAAGGTGATTGCCTTTGCCGCCGTGCCTTGCGTGGCACTGGTGGCCTACCTGCTGGTGCCGTACGAACCCTTGGGGATTGATGGCTGGCGCTGGGTGTGCGCGATAGGGGCCTCGGGTGCCTTGGTGGTGTGGTTGATCCGCCTGCGGTTACCGGAAAGCCCACGCTGGCTGGCCAATCATGGTCAGTTGGATAAGGCCCTGGCGGTAATCGAGCAACTTGAAGCCAAGGTGCGCGCCGAAACCGGCAAAGCCTTGCCAGAACCGGCGCCGGCGCAACTGGTGCCCGCCACGGCCCCCACGCGTTTTGCTGAACTATGGAGCGCCCAGTTCCGTGCGCGCACCTGCATGCTGGTGGTGTTTCACGCCGCCCAGGGCATTGCCTTGTATGGCTTCTCCAACTGGATGCCGACCTTTCTGATCGAGCAAGGCGTTGGCCTGTCCAACAGCCTGCAGTACGGCGTACTGATTTCCTGCGTGGCACCGTTCGGGCCATTGCTGGCCATGAGCTTTGCCGACCGAGTCGAGCGTAAATGGCAGATTGTGGTGGCGGCCTGTATCGTGGCGGTGGCCGGCATGGTGTTTGTGGAAATGCGCAGCACCGCCAGCATCTTGTTGGTCGGTGCCATTGTCACCCTCGGCAGCACCGTGATCTCCCTCGGCTTTCATACCTACCAGGCCGAACTCTTCCCCACCCGCAATCGCGCCATGGCGATTGGTTTTGTGTACTCCATCAGCCGTCTTTCGGGCGCCGCCAGCGGCTTTCTGATTGCCGCTGCGCTCAAGCAGGGCGGGGTGGCGGGCGCCTTGGCGCTGATCTCCGGTTGCATGCTGGTCGGCATGCTGGTGATCGGTTTTTTCGGCCCGCATACCCGTGGCCGCTCACTTGAACAACTCAGCCAATAACCCCTTTTATTTTCCAGGAGCTGCCTATGAATGCCTCGACTCAATTACGCGAATTACTGGCCGCCCCAGGGCTGATCGTGGCCCCGGGTGCCTATGACGGAATCACCGCTCGCCTGGTGCAACAGGCAGGTTTCAGCGCCGTGTATATGACCGGTGCGGGCACCTGCGCGGCCCGTGGTTTTCCTGACTTTGGTTTGCTGGGCATGGCGGAGATGGTCGAGAACGCGGCCGTGATGGCGCGCTCGATTTCGCTGCCACTGATTGCCGACGCCGATACCGGTTATGGCAATGAACTGAATGTTACGCGCACCGTACGGGAGTACGAGGCACGCAACGTGGCGGCCATCCATATCGAAGACCAGGTGCTGGCCAAGCGTTGCGGGCACCTGGACGGCAAAGAAGTGGTGGAACGCAGCGAATTTATCGCCAAGATCCGCGCGGCGGTGGCGGCGCGCCGCAGTGCCGACTTCGTGATTATTGCCCGTACCGATGCGCGCGCTGTGCTGGGGTTTGACGAGGCGGTGGCGCGCGCCAACCTGGCGTTGGAGGCGGGCGCCGACATGGCGTTTGTTGAGGCGCCGCAAACCCTCGAGGAGATCACTGCGATCCCTCGGTTGGTGAATGGCCCGTGCCTGCTCAACCTGGTGCCCAATGGCAAAACCCCGATGCTGAGCATCCCGGAAGTCGAGGCGCTGGGTTATCGCCTGCTGATTCTGCCGGGGCTATTGCTCAAGCCGATTCTGGAGGCGACTGATGCGGCCTTGCGTGACCTGGCCAGCACCGGCAACACCGCCGGTACGCCCAGCCCCCACGGCGTAGCCGAGTTGTTCCGTCGCTTTGGTGCGGATGAGTGGACGCTTTTGCGGCACCGTTTCCAGCAGAGTGAGGGCTGAGGCATGGGCCGTACGCTATTTACCAAGCTGTGGGACAGCCACGTGGTCAAAGACCTCGGCGATGGCTGGGCGCTGCTGCATATCGACCGCCACCTGCTGCACGATCTTTCCGGCGCACCGGCGCTTAGCGAAATGGGCAAGCGCAAGCTCGCCGTGCATAACCCGGAATTGACCTTTGCCACACCTGACCATGTGGTATCCAGCGCGCCAGGGCGTAACGGCCAGACCTATCCGGTCGGAGCCATGCTGTGGGCCGGGCTCAAGCACGGCGCAGCCAAGGCCGGCATGCGGTTTTTCGAGCTGGGCCAACCGGGGCAGGGCATTGTCCATGTGATGGGGCCGGAGTTGGGGATCGTGCTGCCGGGCACGTCGGTGGTGTGCGGTGACAGCCACACCTGCACCAACGGCGGCATGGGCGCGTTGGCGTTTGGCATCGGTTCGTCCGAGGCGGTGCATGTATTGGCCACGCAAACCTTGCGGCAGCAGCGGCCCAAAAATATGCGCATCAATGTCGAGGGCGCATTGCCCAGTGGCGTGACGGCCAAGGACATCATCCTGCATCTGCTGGGCAAGCTCGGGGCTTCGGCGGGCGTGGGGTATGCCATCGAATTCGCCGGTTCCACCATCCGCGCCCTGAGCATTGAGGCCCGCCTGACCCTGTGCAACCTGTCGGTCGAAATGGGGGCCAAGTTTGGCCTGGTGGCACCGGACGACACCACCTTCGCGTTTCTGCGCGACAAACCCTATGCGCCCCAGGGCCCGGCCTTTGACCGCGCTCTGGAGCACTGGCGGCAACTGCTCAGTGACGACGATGCGCGCTTTGACGCCGAGTTCACCCTCGACGCCAACAGCATCGTGCCTACTCTGACCTGGGGCACCAGTCCGGACCAGGCCATTGCCATTGATCAGCCTATTCCGAATCTGAACATGGCCCACGACGAAGCTCAGCGTGATGAGTGGCAGGCCGCTCTTGATTACATGGGATTGCAGGCGGGCGGCTCGCTGCTGGGTACGCCGGTGGACT
>JBCECW010000578.1:0-3049 GCA_039207785.1 Pseudomonas sp.
CCGGAACGGTTGATGTTGATGGCCGGGAACACACGCTTCTCGGCAATGCGACGGTCCAGGGGCAGCTCCATGTTGCCGGTACCCTTGAACTCTTCGTAGATCACTTCGTCCATCTTCGAGCCGGTCTCGACCAGCGCGGTGGCGATGATGGTCAGCGAGCCGCCTTCTTCGATATTACGAGCGGCACCGAAGAAGCGTTTTGGCTTCTCCAGGGCGTGGGCGTCAACACCACCGGTAAGTACTTTGCCGGAGCTCGGGATCACGGTGTTGTAGGCGCGCGCCAGACGGGTGATGGAGTCGAGCAGAATGACTACGTCCTTCTTGTGCTCAACCAGGCGCTTGGCCTTTTCGATCACCATTTCGGCAACCTGCACGTGGCGGGTTGGTGGCTCGTCGAAGGTGGAAGCGACCACTTCGCCGCGCACGGTGCGCTGCATTTCGGTTACTTCTTCCGGGCGCTCGTCGATCAGCAGAACGATCAGGTGGCACTCGGGGTTGTTGCGGGTGATGTTCGCCGCGATGTTCTGCAGCATGATCGTCTTACCGGCTTTTGGCGGTGCCACGATCAGGCCACGCTGGCCTTTGCCGATCGGCGCGCACAGGTCGATAACGCGGCCGGTCAAGTCTTCGGTGGAGCCGTTGCCGGCTTCCATCAACAGGCGCTTGTTAGGGAACAAGGGCGTGAGGTTTTCAAACAGGATCTTGTTCTTGGCGTTCTCGGGACGGTCGAAGTTGATGGTGTCGACCTTGAGCAGCGCGAAGTAACGCTCGCCTTCTTTCGGCGGGCGGATCTTGCCAACGATGGTGTCGCCAGTGCGCAGGTTGAAGCGACGGATCTGGCTTGGGGACACATAAATATCGTCCGGGCCGGCCAGGTACGAGGCATCGGCCGAACGCAGGAAGCCGAAGCCGTCCTGGAGGATCTCCAGCACGCCATCACCGGAGATTTCCTCGCCGCTCTTCGCGTGCTTTTTCAACAGGGAGAAAATCACGTCCTGCTTGCGCGAACGGGCCATATTTTCTATGCCCATCTGTTCGGCCATTTCTAGCAGTTCGGTAATCGGCTTTTGCTTGAGTTCAGTCAGATTCATATAGGAATGACGTATTCGATAAGGAGGGGAAATAAGCGCTTAGCTTATGAGGCATGAGCTGCGCTGAGGCAGCATGATCGCCTGCTTGTTTATCGATGGGTATCGAGTAGGAATGCGTCGGCGACGGCTTACGATGAGCAACGGAGGAACCGATGCGAGGCCGAATGTACCAAAGGCTTTGCGGAGCGTCTAGTGCTCGGCCAATGAAAAAGCCCCGCACAGGACGGGGCTTTCAGGCGTAAAGGAGAAAATCCTTACGACTTAGATGTTGCTATCCAGGAACGCAGCCAGCTGCGATTTGGACAGGGCGCCAACCTTGGTGGCTTCCACGGCGCCGTTCTTGAACAGCATCAGGGTGGGGATACCACGCACGTTGTATTTCGGCGGGGTGTCCTGGTTTTCGTCGATGTTCAGTTTGCAAACTTTCAGTTTGCCTTGGTAGGTCTGGGCAATTTCGTCCAGAACCGGGGCAATCATTTTGCACGGGCCGCACCATTCAGCCCAGTAATCGACCAGTACCGGGCCATCAGCCTGGAGCACATCCTGATCAAAGCTGGCGTCGCTGACGTGGGTGATGAATTCGCTCATGGAAACTCTCCAGGGTCGCAAGGATGTAAAGTGGCGCCATCATAGCCCGGCTTTGTCCTCACCGAAAGCGCCTACCGATTGAGCTTCGCTATGGTAGTGCGCGCAAAAGCTGATCGGGCATTGAACCAAAAACACAGCGGGTAACTCCGTCTTCCTTGTAAGGCCAGTCATAAATACGACGTACAGCCGCGCCATACTGCACGGCTAAACCTTGCCACTGCTCGCCCTGCGGCTATAAAGAACAACTCAAGCCGCGACATCACGCCCGCCCCGCTCGCGTTGGCGCGGACGGCCGATCATGGCACGATGTCGCGCTACAGCTCCCGGACCTTCACACCATGCCGCAAAGCCCCGCCAAGCACTTTTCCATGATCGCCGCCATCGACCTCGGCTCGAACAGTTTCCATATCGTTCTGGCCAAAGCCGACCACGGCGAGATCCGCATTCTGGAGCGCATGGGCGAAAAGGTGCAGTTGGCCGCCGGTATCGACGAGCAGCGCGAACTCAGCGAAGAAGCCATGCAACGCGGCCTCGATTGCCTGCGCCGTTTCGCCCAGCTGACCAACAGTTTGCCGCCCGGCGCCGTGCGTGTAGTGGGTACCAACGCCCTGCGTGAGGCGCGTAACCGCGCCGTGTTTATCCGCCGCGCCGAAGAAATTCTCGGCCACCCGGTGGAAGTGATTTCCGGCCGTGAAGAAGCCCGCCTGATCTACCTCGGCGTCTCCCATACCCTCGCCGACACCCCCGGCAAACGCTTTGTGGCTGACATCGGCGGTGGCAGTACCGAATTTATCGTGGGCCAACGGTTTGAGCCGCTGCTGCGCGAAAGCCTGCAGATGGGCTGCGTGAGTTTTACCCAACGCTATTTCCGCGACGGCAAGATCACCCCGGCCCGTTATGCACAGGCCTACACCGCCGCCCGCCTGGAAATCATGGGCATCGAGCATGCCTTGCGCCGCCTGGGCTGGGATGAAGCCGTCGGCGCCTCCGGCACTATTCGCGCCGTGGGCCTGGCGATCAAAGCCGGCGGCCATGGCAATGGTGAGGTCAATAGCGAAGGCCTGGCCTGGCTCAAGCGCCGCGTGCTGAAACTGGGCGAAGTCGACAAGCTCGATATCGACGGCATCAAGCCCGACCGCCGCGCCATTTTCCCGGCTGGCCTGGCGATTATCGAAGCGATCTTCGATGCCATGGACGTGCACACCATGACCCACTCCGAAGGCGCACTGCGCGAAGGCGTGCTGTACGACCTGCTGGGTCGCCATCTCCTCGAAGACGTGCGCGAGCGCACCCTGAGCGCGCTTATGGAGCGTTACCACGTCGACCTGGAACAGGCCGGCGCCGGACACATGGCGGATGTCGATGGTGTA
>JBCECW010000579.1:0-3046 GCA_039207785.1 Pseudomonas sp.
AAGTGAAGCTGTACCTGCAAGGCGGCTACGGCAAAGCGCCGGGCGTGGTGGATGAAAAGCTGCGCCGTCAGGCCATCGGCAACGAAGAACTGATCGACGTGCGCCCGGCCGACCTGCTGAAGCCGGAAATGGACAAGCTGCGTGCCGATATCGGTGGCCTGGCCAAGTCCGCTGAAGACGTACTGACCTTCGCCATGTTCCCGGACATCGGGCGCAAGTTCCTCGAAGAGCGTGCAGCCGGCACCCTGACCCCGGAAGTGCTGCTGCCGATTCCTGAAGCCGGCCGTGTAGCCAGCGCCGGTGGCGAAGGTGTACCGACTGAGTTCGTGATCGACGTGCACGGCGAAAGCTACCGCGTGGATATCACTGGCGTCGGGGTAAAAACCGATGGCAAGCGGCACTTCTACCTGTCCATCGACGGCATGCCGGAAGAAGTGGTGTTCGAGCCGCTGAACGAATTTGTCGGTGGCGGCGGTGGCAGCAAGCGCAAGAACGCCAGCGCCCCAGGGGACGTCAGCACCACCATGCCGGGCAATATCGTCGACGTGTTGGTGAAAGAAGGCGACGTGGTCAAGGCCGGCCAGGCCGTGCTGATCACCGAAGCGATGAAGATGGAAACCGAAGTGCAGGCACCGATTGCCGGTACCGTCAAAGCCATTCACGTGGCCAAGGGCGACCGCGTCAATCCGGGCGAAGTGCTGGTGGAAATCGAGGCTTAAGCGGCGGTTTGTGTTCGGCTGGAAATTCTGGATTCCCGCGTGCGCGGGAATGACGGTGGTTTTCGAACAGACTCCCGTCATCCCCGCGAAAGCGGGGATCCAGAATCGCGAAGGAAAACGGGGTTCTTACGAAACCCGCTCGCCGCACAGGTCGAGCGCAAACCAGTGTTCCACCTCGCGCTGGTTCAACCCCGCCCCCAGCAAGCCGAACAACTTGGCCAACGCCGCTTCGCGGGTCATGCCCCCGGCGGAGACCAGCCCGGTGCTGGTCAGCGCGCTACCGGCGGCATACACACCGAACTCCACATGCCCCTGCTGGCACTGGCTGATGGCGGCCAGCACCACACCGCGGTCATGGGCGGCTTTCAATACAGCCAGCAACTCAGCGTTATCCGAAGGCCCGGTGCCCACGCCATAACATTCCAGCAGCAAGGCCTGTGCGCCGGTGTTAAGCAGTGCCTCGGCATGGCTGGCTAACACACCGGGGTACAGCGGCAACACGGCGATATTCACCGGCTGGCGGCGCACGCGATAACCCAGTGCAGCAGGCAGGCTGGCGGCGCGCTCACCGATGCGTTGGCGCGGTTGCTCGACAAAGGCATCGAAGGCTTCGCTGCGCAGTTTGCTCACCCGCGCGCCATGCATCAGCTGGCCATTGAAATACAGATGCACACCTGGCGCGATGCCGCTTTGCAGGGCCTTGATAGCACCCACCAGGTTGCCCCAGGCGTCACTGCCTTCGGCGCCGGCGGGCAGCATGGCGCCGGTGAGTACTACCGGTACGTCCAGGCCCAGCAGCAGAAAGCTCAGGGCTGCCGCGCTATAGGCCAGGGTGTCGGTGCCATGCAGCACCAGCACGCCGTCGCAGGCGTCGTTGACCACGGCATCGACAATCACATCGCGCATGGCCAGCCAATTGGCCTGGCTCATATTGGCGCTGTCGAGCAGCGGCAGCAGCTCATGGAACTGGCGGTCGATGGTCACGGCTGGCGACAGGCTGCGCAGGTGCTCGTCCATGCGCGCTTCGAAGCCACCCGCCGGCGCCAGGCCTTGCGCGGTTTGCAGCATGCCGATGGTGCCGCCGGTATAGAGCACGAATACCTTCATGCTGGGTTCCTTTGGATAAAAAGCGTCGCGGCCAGCATACAGGGCCGACGTCAGAGACGAGAATGCCGCGCCCGCAGAACGGGAGCGGCATTCATTTAAAAGCGAAGCGTGGGTTAGCGGTGGCTGGTAGCCAGGCGCCCTTCAACCGCTTCACTGCTGGCCTGCGCTTGTGGCGCGGTAGGCCAGGCATCGCGATCCAGGTCCAGATCGGCGAATTTGCGTGCATCGAACACCGGGGTGGCAACACCGGCCTTGCGCTGTTCGTCGTAGTCGCGCATCACCCGCAGGCCCACCTTGATCAGCAGCGCCAGGGCCACCAGGTTGACGAAGGCCAGGCAGGTCATGGTGATGTCGGCGAAGGCGAATACGGTGGAGAGGTTCTGCATCGAGCCCCAGCAGATCAGCGCCAGGACCAGGCCGCGGTAGCTCAGCAGGGCCGCGCGGCTTTTGCCGAGCAGGAACTGCAGGGCGTTTTCGCCGAGGTAGTAGTTGTAGAGGATGCAGGTGAACACAAACAGGCTCAGGGCCACGCTGACAAAGATCCGGCCCCAGTCGCCAACTACAGCGGCCAGGGAGTTCTGGGTCAGGACAATGCCGTCACCTTCGAAACCCGGGGTGTAGAAACCGGAGAGCAGGATCAGCAAGGCGGTGCAGGTGCAGATCACAAAGGTATCGAGGAACACGCTGAACGCCTGCACCACACCTTGAGCAACCGGGTGCTGCACGCTGGCCACGGCGGCGACGTTAGGCGCGCTGCCCAGGCCCGCTTCGTTGGCAAACACACCGCGTTTTACGCCCATGACGATGGCGCTACCCAGCAGCCCGGCGAAGGCGGGCTCCAGGCCGAAGGCGCTTTTCACGATGGTGACCAGCATGCCTGGCACCAAGTCGATCTGGGTAACGATCACGTACAGGGTCACGCCGATATAGGCGAGGGTTTTTACCGGTACCAGCAGGTCGGAAACCGAGGCGATACGCTTGATGCCGCCGATAAATACCAGGCCCAGCAGCACCGCCAGACCGATGCCGGTGTATTGCACCGGGAAGCCGAAGGCGTTTTGCAGCGAGTGGGTCACGGTGAACGATTGCAGGCCGTTGAAGGCGAAGCCGTAGGTCACCAGCAACAGCAGGGCGAACACCATGGCCATCCAGCGCAGCTTGAGGCCGTGCTGGATGTAGTAGGCCGGGCCGCCGCGGTACAGGCCGTCACCGTCGGCACG
>JBCECW010000580.1:0-3042 GCA_039207785.1 Pseudomonas sp.
GTTTAGCTCCAGCAGTTTCAGCGGGTGATCGCCCAGCTGCAGCGAATAGATCTGCTCCTTGGCAAAACCATTGGCACGCAGGATTTCTTCTTGGGCGGTGCCGCTGCTGACGCCAATACGCTGGTAGCGGGTGCGTGCCTGGGCAAAAGTTTGTACCGGCGTATCGAAGGTGAAAAACGCCCTGGCCAGCGGAAATACCGCAGTCACCCAGGTGTATTTTTCTTCGCGCTCCGGCGTGCGCGACAGCGGCACCAACAGCAGGTTATGGCCTTCACGCACGCGTTTCTGCGCGCGCAGCCAGGGCTCGGTTTTGATCGCGGCCCGGTAACCGGCGCGCTTGATCACTTCCAGGGCCACGTCACCCATCAGGCCGTGGTCCATGGCGTCGTGCGAGGCGGCCAGGGGCATGGCGTCAGGTATAAAGATGTCGACACTGGGCGGCTCAGCGAGGGCGAGGGCGTGGGTGCAGAGCAGCGCGAAAAACAGGCAGGTGCGGCTAGGCCACATGATGGATTCCGTTCGGGGCAGTCTGCGCAGTATAGGTGCTGGTGGCGCACCTGTTGGGATGTGGTCTTTATGACCTTTTTGGTGTCTTAATGACCTGATTGACGTTCGTGTCTATTTGACTCTTTTATTTTCAAGTTATTGATTTGTAGTGTTTTTTATTTTGGCACGGTTCCTGATATTCCTTGGGTACGGAAGCAGAACGCTTCCACCACACCTACCCGGAGAATGGACCATGTTTACTTACCTGAGCAGCCCGAAAAATGTTCTGCACGTCTCCAACCAGCTGTTGATTGGTGGCTTGGTGCTTTTGCTGGTGGGCGTATTTGTCGCCTACGGCTACGAAGGCAGCCTGAGCCTGCCTACGCTGGTGGCTGCCCATGCCGGCGTGATCCTCGGCCCCACCGCGCTGAAGATCGGCTATGTGATGCGCCTGATTGCCCACTACAACCTGCGTAAAGCTCAAGTGGCGTTTGCCGCCGCTTGAGGACGCACGCTGCTCGCCAGGGCTGCGAGCACCAGGGCGAGGGCGACGGCGAAGCTCACCCGCAAACCGTGGGCCGCATCGGTGGCCGCAGAGGCACTGATAAAGACCGCGCCAAGAGCGGAAGCGCCGGTGATCAGCCCCAGGTTGCGGGCCAGATTGAGTACGCCGGAGAGTGCACCGCGCTGAGTGGTGTCGCCACCGGCCATGACGGCGGTGTTATTAGCTGTCTGAAACAACGAGTAGCCCGCGGTCATCAGCAGCAAGGGGCCGATATAACCCGCCACTGCCATGCGGCTAGCCATTAGCACCAACAGCAGGCAGGCGAGCGCCATCATCAGCAAGCCGGCACGCAGCGTGCGCTGTACACCGAAACGATCGGTCAGCTGGCCGGCCGGCACGCCGCTGATAGCCGCCATGGCTGGGCCGGCAGCCATGACCAGGCCGATTGCACTGGCCTTTAGCGCCAGGCCGGTGCTGAGGTAGAAGGGACCGACCACCAGGGTCGACATCATTACCGCCGCCACCAAGGCGCTCATCAGTAATGCACGAACCCGCGCGCCGTCCTTGAACAGCGTCAATTGCAGCAGTGGTGCCGACGTCTGCCGTTGCTGGCGGACAAAAAGCACTGCACCGAATATGGCGGGCACGAACAGCAGCGGGGTGCTGGTCATGGCCAGGGCATAGGCGGCGAGGGTCACGCCCAGCAGCAGGGTGCCGCGATAATCGGGGCGCTGGCGTGACGCAGGGCTACTAGCCGGCAGATAGCGCCAAGCGAGCAGGGCGGCCAGCAGCGCCAGCGGTACACACAGGGCAAACAGCGCACGCCAGCCCCAATGGCTGATCAGCACGCCGCCCAATGACGGACCTAGCGCCGTGCCAACGGCAGACAAGCTGCCGAGCATGCCCATGGCCTGCCCAGCCTTGGCCTGACCGACGCTATCAGCCACCAGCGCCAGCGGCAGCGCCATCATTGCCGCCGCGCCCAGGCCTTGCAGGGCGCGGGCCGCAAGCAATAGGGCCAAGGTTGGCGCCAGGGCCGCACAGGTCGAGCCGGCGCTGAACAGCAATAAGCCGCCGATCAATACCCGCTTGCGTCCAAGCAAATCCCCCAGGCGCCCAGCGCTGACGATCAAGGTCGTAATCGCCAGCAGATAGGCCAGTACTACCCACTGCGCCGCCGACGCAGTAGTGGCGAAGGCGTCGACCAGGGTGGGCAGGGCGACATTGGCGATGCTGCTGCCCAAGGCTGCCAGCAAGGTCGCAAGGCCGAGACTAAGTAGCGCAGGACGGGGGTTATGGACTGACATGGCGGGCTCCTCTGGCGACGATGCCCGCACTCTAAGCAACTGCCATACATGGCGGAAGATGCATGGCTTGCATAGTATTCGTGCAGCTAACGCCATGTATCGGGATGCGCTGCCATGACCCTGCCGGACTTCAATTTGCTGGTTACCCTTGATGTGCTACTTGCCGAAGGCAGCGTGGCGGCCGCCGCACGGCGCCTGCAACTCAGCCCGTCGGCCATGAGTCGCGCCTTGGCGCGGCTGCGGGAAACCACTGGCGACCCACTACTGGTGCGTGCCGGTCGGGGCCTGGTGCCCACACCGCGAGCGCTGCAATTGCGCGAACGGGTCCGCCACGTGGTGCAGGAGGCGCAAGCCGTACTGAGGCCGGACGACGAGGTGGATCTGGCGCACCTGCAGCGCACCTTTACCTTGCGCAATAGCGAGGGCTTCGTGGAAAACTTCGGCGCTGCATTGCTGGCTCGACTGCAGCGTGAAGCACCAGCGGTGCAGCTGCGATTTATGCCCAAGCTGGATAAACACAGCACCTTGCTGCGCGAGGGCGAAGTGGATCTTGAGACGGCCGTGGTGGGCACTGAAGCCAGCCCGGAATTGTTGACCCAGGGGCTGTTCCAGGATCGCTATATCGGTGTGGTCCGCCAAGGCCATGCGCTCAGCCAGGGCACGCTTACGGTGGAGCGCTATGCCGCCGCGCAGCATGTCCAGGTTGCCCGGCGCACGCAAAAAACTGCGCCGGGCAACCTGGAC
>JBCECW010000581.1:0-3037 GCA_039207785.1 Pseudomonas sp.
ATCGCCCCCCTCGTGCATGAACTGATCGGCGCCACGCCGATCAACTTCACCCCGCAGGTGATGCCCATGGGCCACGGCGGCCCGGTAGGCTTTGGCGAAGACCCCACCGTGCTGGCGATTCTCGACACCCTGAATGCCACCCCCGGTGTGTTTACCGGCAAAACCCCGCGCACTCTGTGCGACGCGGCCACCAGCCGCAATGAACTGCGGCGCAATATTCGCGGCATCAAATTCACCGATGTGCGCATTCCCCTGCGCGATGGCTCGTATGTCTGTGCCGACGTCTTCCGCCCGGACACCCCGGGCCAGCATCCGGTGGTGATGAGCAAGGGTTTCTACGGCAAGAGCTTCTACCACGACTGCATCTGCAACGACGCCGATATGCTGCGCAAGGAGGAAATGGAAGACCGCTATTTCTCCGGCAACCCCGATGGCGCGCAGTATGAAAACCACGAAACCGTCGACACCTCGGTTTGGGTGCCCGAAGGCTATGTATGTATTCGCGTGGATGCCCGCGGCGTGTGCAAAAGCCCGGGCCTGCAAGCGCCCTTTAGCGTGCAGGAAGCCGAGGACTATTACGACGCCATCGAATGGGCCGGCACCCAGGCGTGGTCCAACGGCAATGTCGGCCTGTGGGGCATGTCGTACCTGGCCATGGCCCAGCACAGCGTGGCCAGCCTGCAACCGCCGCACCTCAAGGCCATGATCGCCCAGGGCACCGACTCGGATATCTATAACGAAGCGTTGTATGGCGGCGGCATCTTTGGCGCCGGCTTCTGGAATTGGTGGTGGAAGATCTGGTCGGGCAACAACCATTGCGGCGAGCGCCCGGAAACCGACTGGATGGCCCGCGTACTGGCCACGCCGTTCAACGACGAGACCGCCTACGGCCCCAACGGCAGCATCTTTATGCGCCCGGATATGAGCAAGGCCACCGCGCCGGTATGGATCGTTGGCCCGCAAGTCGGCGCCATCATCCATCAACTGGGCAGCAGTGAAACCTTTATCCGCTCCACGGCTTCCAAGGCGCGCAAATTCGACTTTGCCGATGCCTGGTTCCCCGACTCCTATAGCCAGAAATCCCTGGCCGAACATAAGCGCTATTTCGACTACTGGCTCAAGGGCATCGACAACGGCGTGATGGACGAAGCTCCAGTACGGGTGCAAGTACGTACCGGCAATGGCGCGCATCTTGTGCTGCATGAACAGGAGTGGCCGATTGCGCGTACCCAGTACCGGCGCTGGTACCTGGATGCCCGCCCCTCCGCCTGGCAAAAAGACGGCCGCCGCCCCAATGTGCTGCGCATCAGCGAAAGCGTGCCGAGCGAAGCCGGCAGTGCCGAATACGATGCGCACCTGGACCTCGGCAGCCCGACCCTGGCGCCCGGCGGTTCCACCGATGGCACACCGCGTTGGTCCACCGGGATCTCGTTTGTCAGCGAGCCGATGAGCGAAGACCTGCTGCTGGCCGGCTATATGAAAGTGGGCCTGTGGGTGGCCTCGAGCAGCAGCGATATGGATGTATTTGTCTCGCTGCGTGTGCTGGATGAACACGACAAGGAAATCCGCTACGAGTCAGTGGTGCTGCCAGTGGACCCGGTGCATATCCATCCGGTGGGGCATGGCTTGTTGAAAGTGTCGCGTCGCGCGCTCGATGCCGAACGCAGCACCGAATACTGGCCGGTGCATAGCCACCTGGAAAAAGACAGCGCGCCACTGGAAGCCGAGCAGATCGTACCGGTGGAAATCGGCTTGAACCCCAGCACCGCATTGATCCGCAAAGGCCATCGCCTGCTGGTTGATATCCAGCCCTATGCGCCAGCGGGCGTGCCAGTGCGGGCCTATGACAAGAGCTACCACGTGGATGCGGTGAACCGGATTTATACCGGGCCGCAGCATCCGAGTTATGTGCAGTTGCCGATAGTGCCGTAACAAACTCAACTGCTCTGCACCCCTCTCCCGCCAAACAAACTCAACGGCTCTTCACCCCTCTCCCGCTTGCGGGAGAGGGGCCGGGGGAGAGGGCCGCCCCAATGCAACTCTCAACTATCCGCCAACAACGTCCGCTGAATCGCCGGCGCCACAATCTCCAACAATTCATCCAGATCGGCTGCCGTCAAAACTGGCACGCCGATAATCTGCCGCCCCGTCACCACCCCCACCAGCATCGATAACGCCAGGCCAGCCCTTAGCCGTGCTTGTGCACCATCGCCCGCCATCAACCGCGACTCGATGTAATCGCGCAAATGCAGCCGCGCCTGCTCGTTGACCATGGCATTTCTGAGCATCGCCATCAGCGGTTCCGACTCGGCCGGTGCGCCCGCCCAGGCTTGAAAAAACGCACGTACCACGCGCTCGCCCAGGTGCTCATCGGCGCCTTCGAATACCTCGCCCAAACGCTTTAATGCGGTGTCGGGAATATTCATCACGGCGGCAAACAGCTCGTCTTTCGAGCCAAAGAACTGCATCACCATCGACACATCCACGCCGGCATCGGCGGCCACCCGGCGCATGGTGGTGGCGACAAAACCATCGCTGGCAAAACGCGCACGGGCCGCGTCCAGCACGGCCTGGCGACTGCTGCCCGAGCCACGGCGGCGACCCGGTTTACGGGGTGTTGCGGGTTGTTTTTCAACGGTCATGACAGCGTTCTGCGGCGACGTTTGTGGCCGCATTATGCCAGTCGACCGAATTTACTCAACACGTGTTGAGTTAAAAAAATAATCGTCCTACACTCGGCGCACTGGCCTACCCCAGGCCGAAATCTGCACAACAAGAGGACCTCGTCATGAGTGATACCCCGCAGAGCCGCAGCACCGTACACACCGGTATTTTTTCCGGGCCTATTTCGGGCCTGCGTTATCAGTCCCCTACCCTTAGCGGCCTGACCAATGCCAAGGGCGAGTTCCAGTACCGCGAGGGCGAACGGGTTGCCTTTCTGCTCGGCAATACCTCGATTGGTTCGGCGATGGGTTCGCCGCGCCTGAACCTGGCCGACCTGGTCAGCCGCGTCGACGGCAATATCGCCAAGTTGCAG
>JBCECW010000582.1:0-3024 GCA_039207785.1 Pseudomonas sp.
CAGTTGCCCTGGCAACGCCAGCTTGTCGGTGATCTGCCCGCGGTAGTTGGGGTCGGTAATAAAGAGGTCGTGGTCGGGGTCCTGGAACATCACCCAGAAGTTGTCGCGAATCACGTCGGTGGCGATCTGCCCGCGGCATACCGGGCCGCGGATAAAGGTCTGCACTAAGTACTCGGCGTTTTCCAACATAAATTGGTAACGCGCCCGCGCCGGGATGGCGGCAAAGGTGTCAAACGGATTGGCCCGGCGCTGCGGCCCGTAGCCCGGCAACGCCTGCACCTGCCAGTCGTTGCCATAGAACAGCTCTTTCACCCGCGCCAGCTTCTGCGCGCTCAGCGGGTAGGTGATATGGGTCTTGTGCACGATCACGCCCTGCACCGGAATCAGCCGGTAATAGAACGTGGTGCCGGGATCGTCGTTGGGCCGCCGGCTGGCAATCGGGTCGACCGCCGTGCCGCTGGGCGTACGCGAACGCACTACCTGGAAGAAATGGCGGTTGTCGCCGTTCTGGAAATACAGGTGGGCGAGAAACAGATGCTCATATAGCCAACGCGCCACCAGGCTTTCCCGTGCACCGGGGGCGTTCAGCAGGTCTTCCCATTGCTTGACCTGCGCCAGCTCGACGTCATTACCCACCAGCGCCTGCTGGTCCAGCGGCGCACCGGCGGCCAACCAGGCTTTCAAGGTGCTTAGCTCCGGTGCAGTCAGGCCGGTTACGCCCATTGGCATGCCTTCGTGGGCATGGGCCTTGGCATAGCTATCGAACTCGCCCGGCACCGGGCAGGTATTGGGCCGGTCCACGCCCAGCTTGATGCTGTCGGGCAACTTGGCGTTGGGGGTCACCGGGTTCTGCGCGCCCAACTCGAGCATGCGCGCCATCAACGCGGCCTGGCCGCCTTGGGCATCGAGCACCGAGTAGAAACCTTTGCGTTGCCAGGCCAAGGGGCCATGGGCATCGAGAAACAGGCGCGTGGTATCCACTGCCTGGGTGCGCCCGCCGTCATACACCGGGATTTTATTCGCCCCGCGTGCCACCCCCTCGGCGCTGCCCAGGTTCAGCTGGCACGGCGCGTCGTAGCAAGCGTGGCAGGCCACGCACTTCTCGGTGAGGATGGGTTGTACATCGCGGGTGTACGAGATGGATTCAGCGCCGGCCAACGTCGATGTCAGCGCCAGCGCCATAACGGCAAGAAAACGGTATGGCATATCTACTTCCTTGAACCCCAAGAGCGCGAGTCTAGCGACATAGCGAAGATTGCGCAGCCGTGACAACGGAACCTGTGCGGCAGTCAACATGAGTACAATTCATGCAAAACCGCCGACGCTCCACAGCGACACAGCTTTGTTATCATCGCCGGCCTTAAATTCCGTGTTTTTTCCAGGTACGCCCCATGTCCGATCGCCACGCTCGCCTCCAGTCTCTTCAGCAAGCCCTTAAAGAGCGCATTCTGATCCTCGACGGCGGCATGGGCACCATGATCCAGAGCTATCGCCTGGAAGAAGAGGACTACCGTGGCAAACGCTTCGCCGATTGGCCAAGCGATGTAAAAGGCAACAACGACCTGTTGCTGCTCAGCCGCCCCGACGTGATCCAGGCCATCGAAAAAGCCTACCTGGATGCCGGCGCCGACATTCTCGAAACCAACACCTTCAACGCCACCCAAGTATCCCAGGCCGACTACGGCATGGAAGCCCTGGTGTATGAGCTGAACGTGGAAGGCGCACGCCTGGCCCGGGAAGTGGCCGACGCGAAAACCCTGGAAACACCGGACCGCCCGCGTTTTGTTGCCGGCGTGTTGGGCCCTACTTCGCGCACCTGCTCGCTGTCGCCGGACGTTAACAACCCGGGTTTCCGAAATGTCACCTTTGACGAGCTGGTGGAGAACTACACCGAAGCCACCCGCGGTCTGATCGAAGGCGGCGCGGATATGATCCTGATCGAAACCATCTTCGACACCCTCAACGCCAAGGCCGCGATCTTTGCCGTGCAGGGCGTGTTTGAGGAACTGGGTTTTGAACTGCCGATCATGATTTCCGGCACCATCACCGACGCCTCCGGCCGTACCTTGTCGGGCCAGACCACCGAGGCCTTCTGGAACTCCATCAGCCACGCCAAGCCGATTTCCGTCGGTTTGAACTGCGCCCTGGGGGCCAAGGAACTGCGTCCCTACCTGGAAGAACTGGCGAGCAAGGCCGACACCCATGTGTCCGCCCACCCCAACGCCGGCCTGCCGAACGCCTTTGGTGAGTACGACGAAAGCCCAGCGGAAATGGCCGTGGTGGTGGAAGAGTTTGCCGCCTCGGGCTTTCTGAATATCGTCGGTGGTTGCTGCGGCACCACGCCGGCGCATATCAAGGCCATTGCCGAGGCCGTGGCCAAATACGCGCCACGCGTGATTCCGGATATTCCCAAGGCCTGTCGCCTGTCGGGCCTGGAGCCCTTCACCATCGACCGCCAGTCGCTGTTCGTAAACGTTGGCGAGCGCACCAACATCACCGGCAGCGCCAAGTTCGCCCGCCTGATCCGCGAAGACAATTACACCGAAGCCCTGGAAGTGGCCCTGCAGCAGGTGGAAGCCGGCGCCCAGGTAATCGACATCAACATGGACGAGGGCATGCTCGATTCGAAGAAGGCGATGGTCACCTTCCTCAATCTGATCGCCTCCGAGCCGGACATTTCGCGCGTGCCGATCATGATCGACTCGTCCAAATGGGACGTGATCGAGGCCGGCCTCAAGTGCATCCAGGGCAAGGGCATCGTCAACTCGATTTCCATGAAGGAAGGCGTCGAGCAATTTATTCACCACGCCAAGCTGTGCAAACGCTACGGCGCCGCCGTGGTGGTGATGGCGTTCGACGAAGCCGGCCAGGCCGACACCGAGCAGCGCAAGATCGAAATCTGCCAGCGCTCCTACGACATCCTGGTCAACCAGGTGGGTTTCCCGCCGGAAGACATCATCTTCGACCCGAACATCTTCGCCGTCGCCACCGGCATCGAGGAACACGACAACTACGCCGTCGACT
>JBCECW010000583.1:0-3022 GCA_039207785.1 Pseudomonas sp.
GCGCCATACTGCTGGGCCAGGGCGGCCAGGGCGTTGAACTTCTCCGTACTGACATTGACGATATTGGTGTCATCCATGGTGAATCACCTGCCTGAGTGGAGTGCCTCAAAGACGCTAGCACGCCGGCTGGTTTTTGCTCGCCAACGCCCCAAATAGCGGCGCAAACGGGGGCGGTGGGCTTTACTCAAAGCCGTGCGTACCGATACCCCGCCGAGGATCACCATGACCAAACCCAACTACGCCTACGCCAAACAGCAGCGCGACTTAGCCAAAGAACAGAAGAAAGAAGAGAAACGCCAGCGGCGTGCGGCCCATGAGCACGCCCATGACGCCTCAGAGGAGACACCGCTCGCGCCAGAAAAACCGATCTCGTAGGGTGCGCTACGCGCACCAATGCGCTCGCCGATAGACCGCCCGGTGCGCGGAGCGCACCCTACGAGAACTCAGCAGCCGCCATCCAGGCTCGCAATCCAGCGCCGCAGCACGTCCACGCCTTCCTGGTGCACCGTCGAGCGCCCCAGCTCCGGCATCATCACGCTGGGATCGGTGCTTTCCACGCGGTAGGTCAGCACGGATTTATCCGGCTGCCCCGGATGGATATCCACCAGGCGATCCCCCGAGCCCTTGCCCGCCGCCACCGGCTGTTTGCACAGCCCACTGTGGATACCGGTCGCCGTCGCCAGATTCAGCATCAGCCCGGACGTACGTGCCGGCCCCTTGGGGTTATGGCAGTGCGCACAGTTGGCATCCAGATAGCTGCGCGCCTGCATCTCCAGGCTTTCACCCGGCCGTGGATGGCCCCACAAGGCGTTCTGCGGCACACCGGCCAGCTCGGTGGGTAAATCCTTGAGCAGGCCCTTCTGCTGCCAATGCTGCAGCTGATTGGCGCGGCCATCGGCATACACCAGGTCTTTGTTCAGGTGCCGCGCCTTGGGCCCCAGCGGGTTAATGCCCTGGCCGTGGCTTTCTTCGTGGCAACCGGCACATTGGTTGGCGTCCGGCACTTCGTAATCCACCGCCAGGGTCTGCCCCTGCTCGTCCAGCAGGCTCAGGCTCTGGCTATCACCGGCCAGCTCCAAGTGGGCTTCCTGCTGTTTCTCGTCCCAGACATAGGGCAGCGCCACCCAGCCGTTTTTCTGTTTAAGCAGGATGCGGGTTTCCACCAGGTGCACGCGGTCCAGCGGCAAACCGCTGCTGGGGTCGCGGTCGTCGTTGCTATTACGCAGCAGGCGGCCCTGTTCATCCTTGGGGTAGTAGAAGGTTTTGCTCAGTACCGTGCCCACGGGAAAGTCGAAATGCTCTTCGCCATAGGCCGCCGCCGAACCCGCCGGCATCCACACGGTTCGCATCTTGTGGGCGTAGTCGGTGAACAACGGGGTATTGAGGTCATAGGGCGTAACCTCGGCCACGGGCTGCAAATGCCCGCCGCCGAGTTGCAACATGCCCCATTCGCTGAGGGTTTGCGGGTAGTTGTCACCTTCAGGCAAGTACAGCGGTGCCGACTGCTTGGAGCACGCCGCCAGCAGCAGCGTGCCCGCCAACACGAGCCATGCCTTCATGCACCCTGCCCCTCTTTGGCCGAGGCCAATTCAATGGCCGGCAGTTTCGGCAGGCTGCATTTGTGCGAGCTCATATCGGTGCTGATGTTCTTGTAGCCGTTGGGTGCATCGACGTTGATCAGGCCGGCGTCGCCATTGTCCACGCAGATCGCCAGGTCTGGCGGCAGCTTGCCGTCCTTGAGCTTGTCGACGTTGACGTAGCCGTCCCAGAGGATATCCGGCAGGTGCCCGCTCAGGCCGTACTGGCTGATGCGCAGGGCCTTGAGCTCCAGGTTGTCCGGGCTGTCGCCACCCGGGCCAAAACGGTTGCCGTAGATATAGATACTTTCCGGGTAGGGGTCGAAGCCTTCGGCGGTGGAGAGGTTGGTATAGCCGGTACTGAAGTAGCTGCTGACGATCAGGTTGGCGGTCTTGTGCTCGCCAATATCGTTATCGAAGATTTCCACCTGGTCGTTGGAGTTGATCACCACGCCCGAACCCGCCGGCACGCTGGCCACCGGCGTGCCTTTGTGGCCGAAGTTATCGTGGTTATTGCCCTGCACCTTGTTCTTGTACACGCGGGTGGCGCGCCCGGCCTGCTGCAGGTTGGGCATGTTGAATACCAGGATGCCGCCGGTATTGCCGGTGGCCACGTTGTCGTAGACGTCGGCGCCGATGGTGTTTTCGATCTCGATACCGGCGACGTTTTTCTCCGCGCGGCTATTGCGCACCACCACATTGCGCGACTGGCCGACGTAGATCCCGGCGTCCGACGCGCCAATAGCGACCGCGCCATCGATCAGCACGTTTTCGGTCTGCACGGGGTAGATGCCATAGGCACCGTTTTCGGTGGCCGGGCCATTGGTCCACTCGGTGCGCACGCGGCGGATGATGATGTTTTTACCGCCCACCACTTTCAGCGAATCGCCCTTGGTGTCTTCAAAGGCCAGGTCTTCGATGGTGAAGTCCGAGGCATCCACCAGCAGGCCTTCGGCGCCGCTTTTCTGGCCTTTGAAGCTGAGCACGGTCTTGTCCATGCCGGCGCCCTTGATGGTCACGCCGCTGGCTTTAAGGCTCAGGCTACGGTCCAGCTGATAGGTGCCGGCAGGGATTTCGATGACATCGCCAGCCTTGGCCTTGATCAGCTTGGCTTGCAGTTCTTTCTGGAAATCAACGTGGGTGACCGCCGGTTTTTCCGGCTCGCCACAGGCGGCAAGCAACACGGATACGGCTAACACAGACAAGGTGGCAATACGCATGGCGGGCTCCGCTAGGTTTTTTATGAGTTTTGTAACCCTTTATTTAGTTGGCACTATAGTTCCAACTAAATTAAAAACCAAGCCCTGCGATTATTTGGGAAAACGCTGACAGCCTTGGTGCGCGGAGCGCACCCTACGGACTCTGCATATCGTAGGGTGCGCTCCGCGCACCAAGCGATCTACAAGGGAAGCACAGTCAACCGCACATCGGGATCGTGGCTACCG
>JBCECW010000584.1:0-3020 GCA_039207785.1 Pseudomonas sp.
GCAGGCGAGTGGCTAGGTGAAATCAGGTTATGGAGCGGGCGTTATTGCTTGGCGGCAGCGCGGGCGTCGTTCAGCCAGCCGTCCCATTCGGTCTGGTGGGCCTTGATCCATTCTTGCGCCTGACGCTTGATGTCCTGCGGAGTTTTCTCGCCGTTCTGCATCTTCAGGTTCTGCGCGCTTTCGTCGCTGGTGGAAATCTGCACCTCGGAGAGGAACTTGCGCGCCGCCGGGTTTTTCTCGGCGAAGTCTTTGTTCAGCACGGCGCGAACGGTGTCGATCGGCGCCCCCAGGTTCTTGCCTTCGAAGGTGGTGTTTACATCGTTTTTGCCATCGGGCAGCGAGGTGTACGGCACCGGCAACCACACCACATCACGGCCTTCTACCAGCACGCCGGAGATCCACTGCGGCACCCAGGTGTAGTAGAGAATCGGCTGGCCTTGCTGGTAGCGGGAAATGGTGTCGGCCATCAGCGCAAAGTACGAACCACGGTTATTGGTTACGGTGTCGTTCAGGCCATAGGCCTTGAGTTGGTGCTCGATAATCAGCTCGCAGCCCCAGCCCGGGTTGCAGCCGGTAAGGTCGGCTTTGCCGTCGCCGTTGCTGTCGAACAGCTTGGCGATTTCCGGCTTTTTCAGGTCGCTTACGTCTTTGATGTTGTGGGCTTCGGCGGTTTTCTTGTCGATCATAAAACCCTGCAGTACGCCGGGCATGACGCTGCCTTCCATCACCATCGCATCGTCGCCACCGGCCTTGGCATAGAAGGCCGCGTGCAGGTGCTCCCACATATGCACGGTGAAGTCGGCGTCGCCATAGGACAGGGCCAAGAACAGTGCAGGGTAGTCAGTTTCTTTCGGTTGTTTTACGTCGTAGCCCAGCTCTTGCAGACCGGCCATGGCGATCTCGCCACGAAAACGCTCTTCGGCAATGGTGGGGAAAATCGGCGTGACCGATACCCCTTCACCGGGTTTGTCGGCGCTGGCGGCGTGGGCCATCGAGCCCAGCATCAGGGCCATTACCGGCGCGGCAAGGGCTGCAACCAAGGGGGTTTTGCTCAGAGAAAAAGTCATGGTGTACCTGCTGATTTTTTTAGTTAGAGGGATGGCAAGCTCAATGAGTCAGGGGTTGTGCAACGACGTTCTTTTTCTTCTTTAACCGCCACACCAGGCCAACCGGGCCGGTGTGGTACCAACGCTGGCCGGTGGCCAGGTGTTTGCTGCGCTCACCCAGGGCTTGGGTAAAGCGGTCCAGGCAGATGGCCAACAGCACCAGGCCGATACCGCCGACGCTGGCCAGGGCCATATCCAGGCGGCCGATACCGCTGAGCACCATCAGGCCCAGGCCACCCACGGAAATCATCGACGCCACCACCACCATCGACAGGGCCAGCATCAGCGTCTGGTTGACGCCAGCCATGATGGTCGGCGCGGCCAGCGGCAGCTGCACCTTGACCAGCATCTGCCAGGGCGTGCAGCCAAAGGCGCGGGCGGCTTCCACTTTGTCTTCCGGCACCTGGCGAATGCCCAGGTTGGTCAGGCGCACCAGCGGCGACACGGAAAAGATGATGGTGACGATCACACCGGGTACGTTGCCGATGCCGAACAGCATCACCACGGGCACCAGGTAAACGAAGGCCGGCAGGGTTTGCATGGCGTCGAGCACCGGGCGGATCACCACTTCCAGGCGATCACTGCGGGCGCAGACGATGCCCAGGGGAATGCCGATCACGGCGCAGAAAAACAGCGAGGTCAGCACCAGCGCCAGGGTGACCATGGCGTCGTTCCACACGCCAATCAGGCCGAGGGCGGTCAGGGTGGTCAGGGTCAGCACACCAATACGACGGCCACCGACCTGCCAGCCAATCAGGCTGGCCAGCAGGATAAACACGCTCGGCGGCACCGCCAGCAGGCCGTGCTGGATGCCATCGAGCACCTGGTCGACGGGCCAGCGAATGGAGCGGAACACATCACGAAAGTTATGCACCAGGTACCGCAGCGCATCTTCCACCCAGGTGCCAACCGGCAGGGTGAAGGTTTTAAACGGGTCGAGAATATTGAAGTCAGACATACACGCTACCTCAGCCTTAATAGCGGCCTAGCAAACAAAGGGCTGGTGATTAATTGCCGCCTAGGCAGCTCAGCAAGCGACCTTGCGAAATGCTGCCGCGATAAGCGCCCGCAGCATCCACCACCGGCACCGGCGCCAGGGCCTTGGCGACGATATGGAGAATTTCATTGAGCGGCGTTTCAGCCTTGAGCGGCGTATGCCGGCCGGGCTCGTAGACCACGCTGTTGTCGTGCTGGGCGATATCGCCCGCCTTGAGAATGCGGCTGGAATCGAAGCCATTGAAAAAGGCTTTGACGTAGTCGTTGGCCGGGTTGCACAGCAACTCGCGCGGGGTGCCGATCTGCACCACCCGCCCGCCTTCCATGATTGCGATGCGATGGCCGATACGCACGGCCTCTTCAATGTCATGGGAGATAAAAATGATGGTGCGGTTCTGCTCTTTCTGCAGCTTGATCAGCTCGCCCTGCATCTCGCTGCGGATCATCGGGTCGAGCGCGGAAAACGCTTCGTCCATCAGCAGGATGGCCGGATCGTTGGCCAAGGCGCGGGCCAACCCCACGCGCTGCTGCATGCCGCCAGAGAGTTGATGGGGGTAGCAATACTCCTGGCCGGCCAGGCCGACCTGGCGCAGGGCTTCGATGGCGCGGCGGTCACGTTCCTTTTCCGGCACCTTGCTGATCTGCAGGCCGAAGCCGACGTTTTCCAGCACGCTCATATGCGGCATCAGGGCAAAGGACTGGAACACCATGCCCATGTCCTTGCGGCGCACTTGCAGCAGGTCTTTGTCGGCGAGGCCGGTGATTTCCTTGCCATTGAGAAAGATGGAACCGGCGCTGGGCTCGATCAGCCGGTTGAACAGACGCACCATGGTGGATTTGCCCGAACCGGACAGGCCCATGATCACGAAGATCTCGCCGCGCATCACGGCGAAGTTGGCGTCGAACACACCGATCACC
>JBCECW010000585.1:0-3008 GCA_039207785.1 Pseudomonas sp.
ATCCAAGGGTGGGGGCGAACAAGTCTGGCTGGGAAAAAATTTGACCAGCCAGACAAGTTAGCGCGATGGCGGGTTACTTGGCCTTGGCGCGCATCTTCTCGGCCATCACGGCCATTTCGTTGTAGAGGATTTCCGGGTTCTTCTGCTTCAGAGCCCAGGCCATACGGCCTTGTTCGTGGGGCAGGATCATGAACTCGTTATTGGCGACGGCCTGGAAGATGTAGTCGGCGATATCGGCAGCGCTGATCGGGCTGCTTTCCAGCAGTTTGCCGACCTGGGCTTTCATCGCCGGGGTTGGGCCGCGGAACGAATCCATCAGGTTGGTCTGGAAGAACGACGGGCACACCACATGCACGCCAATCTCCTGCTGCTTGAGTTCGGCCAGCAAGCTTTCCGACAGCGCCACCACACCGGCCTTGGCCACGTTGTAGTTGCTCATGGCCGGGCCCTGCATCAGAGCGGCCATGGAAGCGATATTGATGATCTTGCCCTTGCTGCGTTCCAGCAGCGGCAGGAAGGCTTTGCAGCCTTTGACCACGCCCATCAGGTTGATGGAAATCTGCCAGTCCCAGTCTTCCAGCGACAGGTCGCTGAAGAAGCCGCCAGAGGCTACGCCGGCGTTGTTGACGATGATATCGACGCCACCGAACTTGGTTTCGCAGGCTTGGGCCAGGGCGGTCAGTTGGCTGTAGTCGCGTACGTCGCAACGCAGGGTAAAGCCATCGCCGCCGGCTTCGCGCACCAGTTTCAGGGTTTCGGCCAGGCCCGGCTCGCTGACATCGGACAACGCCAATTGCCAGCCTTCGCGCGCCCAACGCAACGCGATTTCGCGGCCCAAACCAGAACCTGCGCCGGTGATCATGATGCGGTTTTGCATAGTGAGGCTGCCTTTTCTTATTAGGGGCGGGGTTGAATGGCCTCAGTGTAGCGAAGGCAAACCGTGGGCCCACGCACCATTAGGCTGCTGAATGAGCCAAGCAAACTGAACTCACCCGCTACGCGCCCTGCCCTTCTTTTTGCGCAGTGCCTGGCGCAGCACATAGCCGTAGATTGCCAGGTTCAGCACCAGCACCACGCTGCCAAAAATCAGCTGCATATCGGCGGTCAAGCCACGCGGGTAAATCAAGGGAATCAGGTAGTGCTCGATAAAACCGTCGGCATAGCCCTGTTCACCGGCGGCCCGGCGCAAGTGGTTTTCCAGCGGGGTGAGCGGGCAATACAGATGAAAGAACTCCACCACCGCGCCCCAGGTCACCGCCGGCAAGTGCAAGGCTGCCAGCCAACGCCAGCGCAGCACCAGCAGGCCGCCGAATAGCACGAACAGAATAAACAGCAGGTGGACCGACACCACCATGTCGGCGCCTATGCGATAGAGCATGTTGTCTCCGCTACAGAAATAACCTGAATTATTGGAAAGCAGCCCCAGTCGTAATTAATAGACGAGGCAAGCGCAGCGCGGCTGCCACCTCTGAAGGACGTTGTACGTAATGGTCTAGAACAAGGAAACCAATCATGGGCCTCAGCACAATTCTGATCGTGGTACTTATTCTGCTTTTGGTCGGCGGCCTGCCGCTGTACCCACACTCCAGAAGCTGGGGCTATGGCCCGTCGGGCATTCTGGGCACCATTTTGATTATCGTGATCATTTTGGCGTTGCTCGGCAGGATATAACCCCTGCTGGCATCAAAGAGCCTCGCCTTGTGCGGGGCTTTTTATTGGCTGGAGAATCGCTGGTGCGCGGAGCGCACCCTACGAGGGCGAGCGCGTTTTCGTAGGGTGCGCTCCGCGCACCATGGCCAAAAAAAAGGCAGCCCGAAGGCTGCCCAAACACTCAGTCGTTTACCCCTTAGTGTGCTGCTGCACCGCTGGCACCCAGGCCAGTTTGCGAGCGCACGAACTGCGGCAGGAAGCGTGCACGCTCTTCGCTGGCCGAGGTGGATTTGTCGGTGATGGAGAAGAACCAGATCCCGATAAAGGCCACGGTGATGGAGAACAGCGCCGGGTATTCGTACGGGAAAATCGCCTTGGCGTTGCCCAGTACCTGTACCCAGATGGTTGGGCCCAGGATCATCAGGCCAACGGCGGTCAGCAGCCCCATCCAGCCGCCAATCATGGCGCCGCGGGTGGTGAGGTTTTTCCAGTACATGGAAAGGATCAGCACCGGGAAGTTGCAGCTGGCAGCGATGGAGAACGCCAGGCCCACCATAAAGGCGATGTTCTGTTTCTCGAAGAGAATGCCCAGGCCAATGGCGAGTACGCCCAGGGCCACGGTGGTGATCTTCGATACACGCAGCTCATCTTTTTCGTTGGCTTTGCCGTTCTTGATCACGCTGGCGTAGATGTCGTGGGACACCGCCGACGCACCGGCCAGGGTCAGACCGGCAACCACCGCCAGAATGGTGGCGAAGGCCACGGCCGAGATAAAGCCCAGGAACAGGCTGCCGCCCACGGCATCGGCCAGGTGCACCGCCGCCATGTTGTTACCACCCAGCAGCGCGCCGGCCGCATCCTTGAACGCCGGGTTGGTGCTGACCAGCAAGATCGCGCCAAAACCGATGATAAAGGTGAGGATATAGAAGTAGCCGATAAAGCCGGTGGCGTAGAACACGCTCTTGCGAGCTTCCTTGGCGTCGGCAACGGTGAAGAAGCGCATCAGGATATGCGGCAGGCCAGCGGTACCGAACATCAGCGCCAGGCCCAGGGAGATTGCCGAAATCGGGTCACTCACCAACGCGCCAGGGCTCATGATTGCTTGGCCTTTGGCGTGCACTTTCACCGCTTCGGAGAACAGCGTGCCGAAGTCGAAGCCCACGTGTTTCATCACCATCAGCGCCATGAAGGAGGCGCCCGACAGCAACAGCACGGCCTTGATGATTTGCACCCAGGTGGTGGCCAGCATGCCGCCGAACAGCACGTACAGCACCATCAGGATACCGACCAGGATCACGGCTACGTGGTAGTCCAGGCCGAACAGCAGCTGGATCAGCTTGCCGGCACCGACCATCTGC
>JBCECW010000586.1:0-2493 GCA_039207785.1 Pseudomonas sp.
CCCCTGGCCTGCGCTTCGATCACCACGATGTGGTGGGCGATAACTGGAGCCCGTCGCTGAACCTGTCGCAGGTGCTCACCGACACCCTCACCCTGAAAGCCGGTATCGCCCGCGCCTATAAAGCGCCGAACCTCTACCAGCTCAACGAAGACTACCTGCTGTATAGCCGTGGCCAGGGCTGCTACGGGCAAACCACCAGTTGCTACCTGCAAGGCAACGACGACCTCAAGGCCGAAACCAGCATCAACAAGGAACTGGGCATCGAGTACAAGCTCGACGGCGTGGTGGCGGGCCTGACCTACTTCCGCAATGACTACAAGAACAAGATCGAGTCGGGCCTCTCGCCGGTCGGCACCGCCACAGGCGGCACCGGCACGTATCGCAATGCAGCGGTGTACCAATGGGAAAACGTACCCAAGGCACTGGTCGAAGGCCTGGAGGGCAACCTGACCCTGCCGCTGGCCGAGCAACTGAGCTGGACCAACAATTTCACCTACATGCTGCAATCGAAAAACAAGGAAACCGGCGACGTGCTGTCGGTAACGCCCAAGTACACCCTGAATTCGATGCTCGACTGGCAAGCGCGTGACGACCTGTCGTTCCAGCTCAGCGTGGCCTGGTACGGCAAGCAGGAGCCAAAGAAATACGACTACCACGGCGACCGCGTCACCGGCACCGCCAGCCACTCGCTCTCGCCCTACGCGATTGCCGGCGCCAGCGGCACCTACGACCTGACCAAGAACCTGAGCATCACCGCCGGCGTCGACAACCTGTTCGACAAGCGCCTGTACCGTGAAGGCAATGCCCAGGGCGTGACCAATATCCAGGGTGCCGGTGCGGCCACCTACAACGAGCCAGGGCGCACGGTTTACACCAGCCTCACTGCTTCTTTCTAACTAAAGCGGCCCACGTACGCGCTACATGGGCCCATAAAAAACGAGAAAAACCCGTGATCAAACCGCTGACTTTTTGCGCGGCGCTGGCCTGGCTGGCCCTTGCCTTGCCGGCCTTTGCCCGCCCCGAACCCGATGCGCTGCTGGACCTGAGCCTGGTCCAGCGCCAGGACCTGCCCTACCAGTTCAGCCGCCAGACCCTCGATTCTCTCGATGGCCAGCGCCACTACCAGATCTGGATCGGCCAACCGAAAACGCCGGCGCCCGCGCAAGGCTACCCGGCCCTGTGGATGCTGGACGGCAATGCCGCTCTGGGTGCGCTGGATGAAGCGCTGCTGAACAAGCTGGCCAAGGGCAAAGCGCCGGTCCTGGTGGCCGTGGGGTACCAGACGCCGCTGCGTATCGAACGCGCTGGTCGCACCCTGGACTACACGCCGAAACGTCCTGGCACCGCTGCCGCGCCTGATCCATTTACCGGCTACGCCAGCGGTGGGGCGGATGTGTTTTTAGACTTGCTGGCTTCGCGTATTCGCCCGCTGGTGGCGGCGCAGGTGGCGCTCGACCCACAGCAACAAACGCTGTGGGGCCACTCCTATGGCGGCTTGCTGGTGTTGCACACCTTGCTGACACGCCCCGCCCTGTTTAGCCATTACGCGGCGGCCAGCCCTTCGCTGTGGTGGGATAACGGCCAGGCCGTGCCGGTGCCGGCCGACCTGGGCCAGACCCTGGCGGGCCGCTCGGTGCAGCTGCTGTTGATGCGCGGCGGTGAAGAGCCGTTTGCACCACGCGGCCCGGCGCAGGAGCACCCCGAGCGGGCGGCGCAGGAATTGGTTAACGCCTTGAGTGCAGTGCCTGGCGTGACGGCGCAGCTGCATATCTTTGATGGGTTAAGCCATGGGCAGACGTTTAACCAGTCGCTGCGGTATCTGTTGTCTGGCGAGTGACCGCTGCCCTCTCCCCCAGCCCCTCTCCCGCAAACGGGAGAGGGGAGTCAATCGCCCCGCACGGCTTCGAATTTTTCCCCTCGCCCGCTCGCGGGTGAGGGTGCCCGAAGGGCGGGAGAGGGGCCGTTAACTGCAAGCACACTCCCTACTTCTGCGCCCGAAAATCCGCCCAAGCCCGCGTGCGCTCACGCAGCACCTTGGCCGGCAGCATTTCTTCACTGAACAATTTCGCCCGTACGTCTTGCGGCGGGTAGATATTCGGGTCGTCGCTCACCGCCTTGTCCACCAGCGGCGTCGACGCCTTGTTGGCGTTGGCGTAATACAGCGCGTTGGTCAGTTCGGCCATCGACGCCGGGCGCATCATAAATTCGATAAACGCCTTGGCCGCCTCCGGGTGCGGGGCATTGGCGGGCATGGCCATGGAGTCGGCCCACAGCAGCGTGCCTTCGCGCGGAATGCGGTAGATCACTTCGAAGTTCTGCTTGGTTTCCGTCACCTGTGCCTGCGCGGTGCTGGCATCGCCGCTATAGGTCAACGCCAGGCAGATATTGCCGTTGGCCAGGTCCGTGCTGAGGGTGCCGTAACCGATATAGCGCACATTCGGCCGCAGCTTGGCCAACAGCTGTTGCGCCGCCTTGAGGTCGGCCGGGTCTTTG
>JBCECW010000586.1:2503-3006 GCA_039207785.1 Pseudomonas sp.
TTGCTGTAGGGCGATTTGCCCAGGTAGTTGAGGGCGATGCTGATCACTTCCTGCGGCGCGTCCAGCACGGCAATACCGCAGTCTTTGAGCTTGCTGGCGTACTCGGGTTTGAACAGCAGGTCGAGGCTGTCGATGGGCGCATCGGGAACGCGTTTTTGCACGGCCTGCAGGTTCATCGCCAGGCCGGTGGTGCCCCAGGTATAAGGCACGGCGTAGCGGTTACCGGGGTCGACCTGGGCAAATTTGCCGAGAATTTCCGGGTCGATGTTTTCCAGGCCTTTGAGCTTTTGCGGGTCTACCGGTTGCAGCGCCTTGGCTGGCAACAGGCGGCCGACGATGGTGTTGGTGGGAAACACCACGTCGTAGCCGGTACGCCCGGTGAGCAATTTGCTTTCCAGAATTTCCAGGCTGTCGAAGGTGTCGTAGTGCACCTTGATACCGGTTTCGGCTTCGAAGTCCTTTAGCGCCTGCGGGCCGACGTAGTCGCCCCAGTTGTAGATATT
>JBCECW010000587.1:0-2996 GCA_039207785.1 Pseudomonas sp.
GTGTAGGTCTTGTCTTCGTCCGGGTCGTAGTCACCGGCACGGCGTTTGATTTTGCTGATACGCGCCAGCGGGCGCTCGATGGGGTGGGCGTGGGCATCGTCGATGGCAAGGTAGAAGCGCACCCAGGTTTCGCCATCACGCTTGAAACGCTTGATATCGCGCGCGCTCAGGGAGGCGGTCTTGGCCCCGGTGTCGAGTTTGGCCGCCACTTGCAGGTCGATATCGGTGAGCTGGGCGTATTCGTTCAGGCCGTACACGCCCTTGTCCGCCGCCAGGCTGATGGCTGGCAACAGTAAAAGAGATAACAGCAGGGCGAAGGGCTTGAGTGTCATAAGTCCTAAAACGGATCGTGGTGGTTGCAGCGGGTCTCTTGGCCAGAGTCCCCGTATCAAGTCACTTAGTGTTAACAACAAGGGCTTAGTTTCACCTAACGCCTGGCGAGTGAGTCTAGCAGCGCTCTCCCGGCCGCAGGCGCCGCGCATTCTAGCATTTAGTTTTTCTTGGGCGACAGGCGGTTAGCGGCGGTTTCGCGTCCTCGTAGGGTGCGCTCCGCGCACCGTCCGGGCTCTGCGCGATAACAGCATGGTCCGCGGAGCACACCCTACGGCCGACGAACGTTTCGAAAATAGTGTCGACAATGTTTGACTGGATAGCCTTGTAGGCGTAGTTTTCACCAAAATATTTGGCGATGTGTCGACACTATGCAAGACATCCTCGAATCCCCAGTTGATACCCCCCTCGACTCCGAGACGCTGTCCGAGAGCGTATTCCGCCGTATCCAGGCAGCCATCGTGCAGGGCGATATCGCCCCGGGCAGCAAGATTTCCGAGCCGGAACTGGCCCGTACCTATGGCATCAGCCGCGGCCCGCTGCGCGAAGCAATCCACCGCCTGGAAGGGCAGAAGCTCCTGGTGCGGGTGCCGCATGTGGGCGCGCGGGTGGTGTCGCTCAGCCATGCCGAGCTGATCGAGCTGTATGAAATCCGTGAGTCGCTCGAAGGCATGGCCTGTCGCCTGGCCGCCGAGCGCATGAGCCAGGCTGAGATCGACGAGCTGCGCAATGTGCTGGATCTGCATGAGCGCGACGCCGCCTTCCAGGCCGGCGTTGGCTACTACCAGCAGGAAGGCGACTTCGACTTCCACTACCGCATCATCCAGGGCAGCGGCAACAAGACCCTGGCGCAGATGCTCTGCGGCGAGCTGTACCAATTGGTGCGCATGTACCGCCTGCAGTTCTCCGCCACGCCCAATCGCCCACGGCATGCCTTTGCCGAGCACCACCGCATTCTCGACGCGATTTCCGAACGCGACGGTGAGCTGGCCGAGCTGCTGATGCGCCGCCATATCGCCGCCTCCAAACGCAATATCGAGCGCCACTACACCGGGCAGACCGGACAGGCGCCAACCCCATCCCCAGCACGAGGTGAATCATGAGTTCGAACACCGCAGGTCAACGTTTCCGCGCTGCCATTGCCGCTGAATCGCCGTTGCAGGTCATTGGCGCGATCAACGCCAACCACGCGCTGCTGGCCAAGCGCGCCGGCTACAAGGCTATTTATCTGTCGGGTGGCGGCGTGGCTGCCGGCTCCCTGGGCCTGCCGGATCTGGGGATCAACACCCTGGACGACGTGCTCACCGACGTGCGCCGCATCACCGACGTCTGCGACTTGCCGCTGCTGGTGGATATCGACACCGGTTTCGGCCCGAGCGCCTTCAATATCGAGCGCACGGTAAAAAACCTGATCAAGGCCGGCGCTGCTGCCGCCCATATCGAGGACCAGGTCGGCGCCAAGCGCTGCGGTCACCGTCCGGGCAAGGAAATCGTGTCCACCGAGGAAATGGTTGACCGCGTCAAAGCTGCTGCCGATGCCAAGACCGATCCTGACTTCTTCCTGATTGCCCGTACCGACGCCATCCAGGCTGAAGGTGTGGACGCCGCCATCGAGCGCTGCCTGCGTTACGTGGAAGCTGGCGCGGACGGCATCTTTGCCGAAGCGGCCTACGACCTGCCGACCTACAAGCGTTTTGTCGATGCCCTGGGCGTGCCGGTGCTGGCCAATATCACCGAATTCGGCGCCACCCCGCTGTTTACCCGCGACGAGCTGGCCTCGGTGGGCGTCGCCATTCAGCTGTACCCGCTGTCGGCATTCCGCGCCGCTAACAAGGCCGCGGAAACTGTCTACACCTCGATTCGCCAGAACGGCCATCAAAAGGACGTGATCGAGCTGATGCAAACCCGCGCCGAACTGTACGACCGCATCGACTACCACGCCTTCGAGCAAAAGCTCGACGCCTTGTTCGCTGCCAAGAAGTAATCAGTTGCGGGGCGCCGGACTGAAGCGACGCCCCGAGCACAATAAGAAATCTGATGAGGAGATACCCGCGATGAGCGCTACCCCAGAGACGACTACGCCGGGCTTCAAGCCGAAAAAATCGGTTGCCCTGAGCGGCACCGCCGCCGGCAACACCGCCCTGTGCACCGTTGGCCGCACCGGTAACGACCTGCACTACCGTGGCTATGACGTGCTCGACTTCGCCAACCGCTGCGAATTCGAAGAAATCGCCCACCTGCTGGTACACGGCAAGCTGCCCAACGTGGCGGAACTGGCCGGTTACAAGGCCAAGCTCAAAGCGCTGCGCGGTCTTCCCGCCGCCTTGAAAACCGCCCTCGAGCAACTGCCGCCGTCGGCGCATCCGATGGATGTGATGCGTACCGCCGTCTCGGTACTGGGCTGCGTGTCGCCGGAGAAAGACGACCATAACCACCCCGGCGCCCGCGATATCGCCGACAAGCTGATGGCGTCCCTGGGTTCGGCCTTGCTGTACTGGTACCACTTCAGCCACAACGGCAAGCGTATCGACGTGGAAACCGACGACGATTCGATCGGCGGCCATTTCCTGCACCTGCTGCATGGCGAGAAGCCGCGTGATTCCTGGGTGCGTGCGATGCACACCTCGCTGATCCTCTATGCCGAGCACGAGTTCAACGCCTCGACC
>JBCECW010000588.1:0-2977 GCA_039207785.1 Pseudomonas sp.
GAGGGCGGCCACGCGCTGTTCGACACCGCCATCGGTGTCTGCGGCATCGCCTGGGGCGCGCGCGGCATCGTAGCGGTGCAGCTGCCCGAGGCCGATGCGCCGCGCACCCGCGTGCGCCTGCTCAAGGGCCTGCCGCCGCTGCCCGAGGTGGCGCGCCCGCCCGCACCGATGCAGGCCGCCATCGCGGGCGTGCAGGCCCTCATGAAAGGCGAGGCTCGCGACCTGCTCGAGGTGCCGCTGGACATGGCGCGCCTCACGCCGTTCCAGCGCGAGGTGTACGCCATCGCCCGCGCCATTCCGCCGGGCCAGACCCGCACCTACGGTGAGATCGCGCAAGAACTGGGCGACCTGGGTCTGTCGCGCGCCGTGGGGCAGGCCATGGGCCACAACCCGTTCGCGCCCATCGTGCCGTGCCACCGGGTGCTGGCGGCGGGCCAGCGCTCGGGCGGTTTCTCTGCCCGCGGCGGGGTGGCGACCAAGCTGCGCATGCTGCAGATCGAACAGGCGCGTGTCGGCGATTCGCCCAGCCTTTTCGACGGGTTGTAAGGGAAAGTCCTCGGGAATCATTGGAGCCCCGGACTGGGAACCAAAGAATTACTTTGGTAGAGTTGCCATTGCTGATACCGTGGCACGGGTTGGCGAATTGAAACAATAACACCAGGGGCCTCCATGAAACGAGTTATCGGGAGTTTGGTATTTGCTGGAAATGAGATGCACTGCAAATTCTTTGGGGTGCGTCTTCTGTTGGTCTGTGTCGCTTTTGTGGCCGTCTTTTTCTGCCCGCCCGCGAAGGCGCAAGGATCGGTTCAGGCGTCGCTTGAGTTTTCTAGCTACCGGGCATCGTTTGGTTCTTGCACTGGCCAAAATTCGGCTGAAGTGATGCGATGCGCAGTCCAGGCTTGGGCAGGGAGCGGAAGTGTTGTCAGCGGTTGTGCAGAGACGTCTCGCTACATCGTTCCAGGCAGTAGCGGCGTTGGGGGGAGCACGTATGCCGGCAATGTTTACGGATATTGTTCCATCAGTGGTCTTTCAGGTGGCCAGGCATACACGTTTCAAGTCTCGGAGAGATCCGTCGTTGGCATCACCATTCATAACGCGCCGGTGTGTCCTTCCGGATCCACTTGGACCGGGGACGCCACCTACCGGTGCAGGTGCAATTCCGGATCGACAAGCGAGTTCACAAGCAACACCTGCATGCCCGCTCCAGAAGACGCCACTTGCACGATTGGAAATCCAGTGCTTCCCGGCAGTGGCGTCAAATTGAATTTGGAAACCGACCACGAGGGAGCAGGGAATTCCGCCATGTTGCTCCAACGGTTTTACCGTTCCAAGTTCTCTGCGGCAGAGATACCAAGCAGCAAGAACTGGTCGCATACCTACAGCGCACGGCTGTACCGTTCAACATTGCCTCGCGATCTTTCGGCCATGCGCTCAGATGGCAGCATTTGGCGATTCCAGTTCGATCCGGTTGCGTTGAAATGGTCATCGTCCGAAACGCGCAGCCCCCTGGTTGAATCCAGAAACGCCCAGGGTGTTTCCACCGGATTTCAACTTCTAGACTTTTCAAACGACTCCACGGAAACCTACGACGCCGCCGGCAAGCTCCTGAGCATCCGCCAACGCAACGGCTGGACCACCACGCTGCAGTACAACGCGCAGCAGCACCTGGCCTCCGTCACCAACCACTTCGGCCGCCAGCTCACCTTCACCCACGACAGCTCGGGCCGCATGACCAGCATGACCGCGCCCGGCGGCGAAATTACCCACTACGTCTATGACACCGTGGGCAATCTCACCAGCGTCACCTGGCCAGACGGCAACATCAAGCGCTACCACTACGAAGACAGCCGCCACCCGCGCGCGCTCACGGGCATCACCGACGAGACCGGCCAGCGCATTGGCAACTACACCTACGACGCGCAGGGTCGGGTCATCGAAACCCAGCGCGCAGGTGGTGTGGACCGCTACCAGTTTGCCTACAGCCAAGGAGCCAACGGACTGCCGCAAACCCGGGTCACCGACTTCAGCACAGGCTCGCCCACCAGCCGCACCTACAACTTCATCACCCAGGGCCGCGTGCTGCGTCCAGCGGCCGTCTCTGCCCCCTGTCCGCTGTGCGGCATCACCGCACAGGCCACCCAGTACGACGCCTCTGGCCTCAAAACCCGCGAGCTCCAGCACGACGGCAGCGTCGTCTTCTACCAGCACAACACACGCGGCCTGGAAACCGAGCGCGCCACCTTTCCACCCAGCTTCGCCTCGGCCAGCACCCGCCCCGCCCTGAGCAACGCCACCTCGGTGGTCTCCACCCAGTGGCACGCCACCTGGAACCTGCCCACGCAGATCGCCCAGCCCGGGCAGATCAGCAGCTACGGCCACGACGCCAGTGGCATGCTCACCGGCCTGAGCACGGTGGCCACCACCGACACCACGGGTGCGGCCGGTTTCAGCGCCACACCAACCGGCCCGGTCTCCACCACCCAGTACGCCTACAACGCCGACCGCCTCAACACCGGCATCACCGAATTCACCGATGGCGTGCAGACACAGCGCTGGAACATGGCTTACAACGCCATGGGCGATCTCATCTCGATCACCGATGTGACGGCGGGCAACCAGAGCGCCACGATCACCCACGACGCGCAGGGCCGCCTCACGCGCATCGGCGCCAGCAATGGCGCCGTAGCCAGCTACACCTGGGATGTGCACGGTCAGTTGGTCGTTGCCGCCATGCCGGGCTTCACCGCGACGCTCACTTACGGCTCCAGAAAACTCCTGACCGAGGTGCGCCTGAGCACCGGCCCATGGCTGCGCGTGACCTACAACGCCGTGGGCGAGCCCGTCTCGGTGCTGGACTCTTCCGGGCAGGTGCAGCAGGTCTCGGGCCTGAGCACGCACTGGCTGCGCTCAGCCGAGCCGATAGGTGCTGCCCAGTCGCTGCTGGGTCACGCCCTGCGCCAGGGCAACCAGCGCGTGC
>JBCECW010000589.1:0-2977 GCA_039207785.1 Pseudomonas sp.
CCTGGTTCGACCCGGGCAAGGAAGCCGACGCCGCCAAGGCGCTGATCGACCAGGGTGTGGATGTGGTGTTCCAGCACACCGACAGCCCGGCACCGATCCAGACCGCCGAGCGCCGTGGCGTCTATTCAGTAGGCTATGCCTCGGACATGGCCCACTTCGGCCCGAAAGCCGTACTGACTTCCATCGTCAACGACTGGGGTCCGCACTATATCCAGGCCACCCAGGCGGTGCTGGATGGCAAATGGAAATCCCAGGACTACTGGGGCGGCCTGGCTGACGGCACGGTAAAACTGCCGATCAGTGATATCGTGCCGGCGGACGTAAAAACCGAAGCCGAGAAGATCATTGCCGATATCAAATCGGGCGCCTTCCACCCGTTCACTGGCCCGATCAAGGACCAGACTGGCGCAGTGAAAATCCCGGCTGGCGTAGTCGCCACCGAAGCCGAATTGGCGTCGATGAACTACTACGTCGAAAACGTCAAAGCCGAGCTGCCGAAGTAACAGCGCTTACACAAAAACAAGGAGCTTTTGGGCTAAGGCCAGACAAGGCGAAATCGCAGCGGCAAAGCGGAGCGTACTCCAGTACGTGAGCATTTGACGGTGCGGTTTCAACGCCGTATGGCCGACGACCAGAAGCTCCGGCGGCGGGTACGAGAAGACCTGCAGCAATACCTTCTTGGAGCCACCATGCCCAATTCCTTGCCCGTTATTGATATCGCCCCCCTCTACACCAACGACGACGCCGGCTGGTTGGCCGTTGCCAAACAGATCGACGCCGCGTGCCGCGAGTGGGGCTTTTTCTATATCCAGGGCCACCCCATCAGCCCCGAGCGCATCGACGCCTTGTTGACTGCCGCGAAAACCTTTTTCGCCGCCAGCGAAGCGGAAAAACTGCGTATCGACATTACCCAGAGCGAGCACCACCGTGGCTATGGCGGTATCGCCACCGAGCAACTCGACCCGACCAAACCGAGCGACCTGAAAGAAACCTTCGACATGGGCTTTCATATGCCCGCCGACCACCCCGAGGTGCTGGCCGGCAAACCGCTGCGCGGCCCCAACCGTCACCCCGACCGGCTGGGCTGGGAAGCCTTGATGGAGCAGCACTACAGCGATATGCACGAGCTGGCGAAAACCCTGCTGCGGGCCATGACCATTGCCTTAGGGATAGAGCGCGATTTTTTCGATGTGCGTTTTAACGAGCCGATCAGCGTATTGCGCATGATCCACTACCCGCCGCGCCATACCGCCAGCAGCGCCGAACAACAAGGCGCCGGGGCGCACACCGACTACGGCTGCATCACCCTGCTCTACCAGGACGACGCCGGTGGCCTGCAGGTGCAGGACGTACGCGGCCAATGGATTGATGCGCCGCCGATTGCCGGCAGCTTTGTGGTCAACCTCGGCGACATGATGGCGCGCTGGAGCAACGACCGGTACAAATCCACGCCGCACCGGGTAATCAGCCCGCTGGGGGTGGACCGTTACTCCATGCCGTTCTTCGCCGAGCCGCATCCGGATACGGAAATCAGCTGCCTGCCGGGCTGTTCGGATGCCAGCAACCCGCCCAAGTACCCCGCCACTACCAGTGCGGCATACCTGATGTCGCGCTTTGCCGACACCTACGCCTATATCCGCGAGCAGGAAGCGGTTTAAAGCAAAAGCGTCGCCAGCAAGCTTGCTCCTACGGGTTGTGCACACCCTTAGGAGCGACTCTGTTGTGATTGCTATGCTGTGCCCCCTACTCCGCTAAAACAGGAACCGGACATGGCACAGGCAAAATCCGCATTGATCATTGGCGCCTCGCGCGGCCTTGGGCTGGGCTTGGTGCAGCAACTGCACGCCGATGGCTGGCAGGTCACTGCCACTGTGCGCGGCACCAGCGGCAACCCGGGCTTGCAGGCATTGCCGGGCGTGGTGATCGAGCAGGTGGATATCAACGATGGCGCCCAGGTCAGCGCGTTGCAGGAGCGTCTGCACGGGCAAAGCTTTGACCTGCTGTTTATCAACGCAGGCGTCGCCGGCCCGGCGCATCAATCGGTTGAAGACGCCACGTTGGAAGAAATCGGCCAGCTGTTTATGACCAACGCCATCGCGCCGATTCGCCTGGCGCAGCGCCTGGTCAGCCAGGTGAAAAAACCTGATGGTGTACTGGCCTTTATGAGCTCGATCCTGGGCAGCGTGGCCATCCCGGAAGGCAACAATATGGCGCTGTACAAGGCCAGCAAGGCGGCACTGAATTCGATGACCAACAGCTTTGTCTGCGAACTGCAGCAGGATGGTTTGACCGTGCTGTCACTGCACCCGGGCTGGGTGAAAACCGATATGGGCGGTGAGGGTGCGCCGCTGGATATCGAGACCAGTTGCAAGGGGTTGGTGGCGCAGATTAATGCGCAGGCGGGTAAGGGGGGGCATCGGTTTATTGATTACCAAGGCGAAAGTATCGCCTGGTAAAAGCAGCCCTCTCCCCAGCCCTCTCCCGCAAGCGGGAGAGGGAGCTATTCACCCCTCGCCCGCTTGCGGGAGAGGGGCCGGGGGAGAGGGAGCGCTCTAGAGCCCTATAAACGTCAACATCAAAAAGGTGGCAAACAACGCAAAGTGGGTCATGCCCTCGATGGCGTTGGTTTCCCCGTCATTCAAATTGATGGCCGCCACGATCAGGGTGATAAACACCATCACCGACTGGATCGGCGTCATCGCCATCATAAAAGGCTGGCCGGTGTACAAGGCGATGCCTTCCATCACCGGCACGGTGAGGATCACCGTGGACAGCGACGCCCCCAGGGCGATATTGACCACCGACTGCATGCGGTTGGCCATGGCCGCGCGCAGGGCGGTGAGAATTTCCGGTGCCGCCGAAATCGCCGCCACCAGCAAGGCTGCCACTACCGGCGGCGCCCCGGTGCCTTCCAGACCCAGGTCCAGCGCCTTGGACATCACCTCCGCCAATGCGCCAATCACAATCACACCCAGCA
>JBCECW010000590.1:0-2971 GCA_039207785.1 Pseudomonas sp.
CCTTTTTATTGGCCGGCAACAAGCCGGAGGAGGCGGTCCATGGCTGTTCGTCACGCTCGCGTCATTATTCTGGGCTCCGGCCCAGCGGGTTACTCGGCGGCGGTATATGCCGCCCGCGCCAACCTCAAGCCATTGTTGATCACCGGTATGCAGGCTGGCGGGCAACTGACCACCACCACCGAAGTGGATAACTGGCCTGGCGACGTGCATGGCCTGACTGGCCCGGCGCTGATGCAGCGTATGCAAGAACACGCCGAGCGCTTCGAGACCGAGATCGTCTTCGACCATATCAATGCCGTCGACCTGGCCGGCAAGCTGTTTACCCTGACCGGCGACAGCGCCACCTATACCTGCGATGCGCTGATTATCGCCACCGGCGCCAGCGCCCGTTATCTGGGGCTGCCTTCGGAGGCGCAGTACATGGGGCAGGGCGTATCGGCTTGCGCCACCTGCGATGGCTTTTTCTATCGCAACCGTGAAGTGGCGGTAGTCGGTGGCGGCAACACGGCGGTGGAAGAGGCGCTGTACCTGGCCAATATCGCCAGCAAAGTCACCCTGGTGCACCGCCGTGAAACCTTCCGCGCCGAGAAGATTCTGATCGACAAGCTTTATGCTCGCGTCGCCGAAGGCAAGATCGAGCTCAAGCTCAATGCCTCGGTAAACGAAGTGCTGGGCGACGAAAAAGGCGTGACTGGCGTGCGCTTGCAGCACAACGATGGTGGCAGTTCCGAGCTCAAGGTGGACGGCGTATTTATCGCCATCGGCCATACGCCCAACACCTCGCTGTTCGAAGGCCAACTGGCGCTTAAAGACGGCTATCTGGTGGTTAACGGCGGCCGCGATGGCAACGCTACCGCCACCAGCATTCCCGGTGTATTTGCAGCGGGCGATGTGGCGGATCACGTTTACCGTCAGGCCATCACCTCGGCAGGCGCAGGTTGCATGGCTGCACTCGACGTCGAACGGTATCTCGAATCGTAGGATGGGTGGGGCCGCCTAGGCGAGCCAGAGGCGAAACCCATCACCGCGATATAGGCCGAAACCGCGATGATGGGTTTCGCTGCGCTCTACCCATCCTACGTATCGGATCGGATCAGTCTTCGGCTTGCGCGCTGGTTAGTTCGTTCAGCGCTTCCGGGTTTTTGAAAGCCTTAGCGAACACATCGCGATTCTTCGCCATGTAGATACCGATTTCCTCTACCTGCTGTTCGCTCAGCGACGGCACGGCTTTTTGCAACACATCGGCCAACGATTCAGCCAACTCCAGCATCTTGTCGTAACGATCGGCTTCGGCCTTATCCATGAACAAGCGCTCCGGATCGCGACTGCTGCGGTACACCACTTCGACGGCCATTCATCACCTCACCTTCTAGCAAGCTATTACTGTGTATTTATACAGGTGGCGAGCATAAAGCACTGGCTCGCCGTTGAATAGTCGCGCAACGCAAATCAGGGCAGCGGCGAGAATTCCACCGGCACCCAGGCAAAGCCCGTGCCTTTCAACCGCACATGGCCGATACCGGGGAAGGGCAGGTGCGCGCCGGCCACCAGGAATTTCTTCGCGGCCGCTTCGGCAAGGATGTGTTTGCGCGTGGCGATGGCTTGTTTGGCGTCGCTGTCGAAGTCGATGGCTACCTGTGGGTGGGCAAACTGGATGGAGTGGCTGTGCACTACATCGCCCCATACCAGCAAGTTCTGCCCCTTGGAGGTGAACATATAACCGCTATGGCCAGGCGTATGGCCATGCAAGGCCAGATCTTTCACACCCGGTAATACGTCACTGCCGTCAGTAAAGAGTTTGAGTTTGCCGGCCGCTTTGTAGGGTTCTGCGCTGGCAGCAATCATTTTCAGACGCGCCTGCTTGTCGGCCGGTGCCTTGGCCAGCAGTTCCGGGTTGAGCCAGTAGTCGGCTTCGGTCTTGTTCAGCAGCAAGGTGGCATTGGGGAAGGCGCGCTCGCCTTTGCTATCGAGCAGGCCGCAGGCGTGGTCGGGGTGCATATGGGTGAGCAGCAGGGTGTCGACTTGCGCGAGGCTGTAGCCCGCCGCTTCGATATCGCGTTGTACATGGCCGAGTTTGTCGGTCAGGCACGTGCCGGCGCCGCTGTCGACCAGCACCAGGTGCTCGCCAGTGTTGACCAGAAAGGCGTTTACCGCCGTTTGCACGCCATTGCTGGAGTCGAGAAACGCGCGGGCCTGGGAACTCTGGATGGTTTCGGCACTGGCGCCTTTAAGCAGCTTGTTATTGATCAGGTTGTAACCGTCATAGAGCGCCGTCACTTCGAAGTCGCCGAGTGCCAGGCGGTAGTAACCGGGCACCTGGGTGTTCTGTTTGGCCACCGGCGCGGCAATGGCCAGGCCCGGGTGCAGCAGGCTGAAGGCGCACATCAGGGCCAGGACAATCAGCAGCAACGCCTGGTTGGTGCAGCACAGTGGATGTTTCATCGTGAGGCTCCCCGCGGAAATTCTTCCCCAACCACCATAGACGGCCTTGGGCCAGGCGCTCGTTATCGCTGGGAAAATGCCGAGCTGTCCAGCGAAAGTGCTGTGACAGACTGTTTCGACGTGTCGTCCATGGCCTCTAACCTGCATGACATCTGCCGGCGTTAGCCTGGGTCTTACACCTCACAAGGAAGCACAGCGTTGAAAATCAAATGGGCGGAAAACCTCAAGCAGACCATGCATGGCCTGGCCGAGTCATTGGGCGATCTGTTGGTGGAAGGCTTTCACTACCTGGCGCTGTTTGGCATTGGTGGCATCACCGCTTGGGCGGCGGTCGCGGCGTTTTTGCAGATGATCGAAAAAGGCCACATCACGGTCGACGACATTCTGCTGCTGTTTATCTACCTGGAGCTGGGTGCCATGGTCGGCATCTACTTCAAGACCAACCACATGCCGGTGCGCTTCCTGATCTACGTGGCGATCACCGCGTTGACCCGCCTGCTGATCTCTGACGTGTCGCACCACAACGGGC
>JBCECW010000591.1:0-1132 GCA_039207785.1 Pseudomonas sp.
GTTGGGGCTTTGTACCCCCGGTGGATTTCAAAGCAGCGCTGCGGGCGTTTGCTGAGGCTTATATGAAGAATCACGGTCAATGAATGTTTTGCACGTAGCCGACGGCATCGACCCCTCCCTGGGCGGCGGTACGGCCGAACGCACTTACCAGTTGGCCATGGCACTGCACCGCGTGGGCGTGAGCTGCACGGTGCTGTGTACGGAGCAGGGGCTGAGTGATAAGCGGCGCGCGGAGCTTTCCAGCGTGCGGTTGGTCGTGGTGCCGTTGTTGTCACATCGCTTTTTGCTGCCGAAAATTTCCGCGCAGCGTATCGATGAGCTGGTGGCCGAGGCCGATGTGGTGCATGTCACCGGCCATTGGAGCGTGCTGGGCGCGCGGGTTTGCCTGGCGGCGCAGCGCTTGAATAAGCCGTATGTGTATTGCCCGGCCGGGTCGCTGCGTATTTTTGGCCGCTCGGCCTGGGTCAAGCGCCTGTATAACCGCCTGGTCGGCCGGCGCATCGTTCGCGGTGCGGCCCGTTGCCTGACAGTCACCGAGCTGGAGCGCGAGCAATTTCATGAATATGGCGTGCCGGATGCGCGCATCGTGCGCTTGCCCAATGGCGTGCACCTGGCGTCCACGGCCACCCCGGATGCCCAGGCATTTCGCCGCCGCTATGGCCTGGAAGGGCGGCAGCTGTTGCTGTTTCTTGGGCGCTTGAACCCGATCAAAGGCCCGGACCTGCTGCTCGCTGCCTTCGCCAGCATTGCCGAGCGTTTCCCGCAGGCGACGCTGGTGTTCGCCGGCCCCGAAGAGGAACTGGCTCCCCAGCTCAAGGCGGATGTGGCCGCCGCAGGCCTGGAGCAGCGCGCGCTATTTGTCGGTTACCTGGCTGGCCAGGCCAAGCAGGACGCCCTGGCCGCCGCCGATCTATTGGTAGTGCCGTCGCGCCAGGAAGCCATGTCGCTGGTGGCACTGGAGGCGGGTTTGCGTGGCACACCGGTGATGCTCACCGACCAATGTGGGTTCGATGAAGTGCAGGAGGCGGGTGGCGGACTGGTCGTGGCCGCGCGCGCCGATGCGATTGCCGCGGGACTCGAGCAGTTGCTGGGTGCGCCGGAGCAACTGCCTGTGTATGGCGAAAACCTGCGG
>JBCECW010000591.1:1151-2966 GCA_039207785.1 Pseudomonas sp.
CTGGTGTTGGCCCATTACACCTGGGATGTGCTGATCCGCCAGGCCGGCCAATTGTATGAAGAGCTTTGCGGCGTGCCGTTCCAGCCGCTGGCGCGTGAGCAGAAGTGAGCCTGGCGTGAGAATCCTGATTGTCAGCCAGTACTTCTGGCCAGAGCACTTCATCATCAACGACTTTGTGCGCGTGCTCGCCGAACAGGGGCACGAGGTGGTGGTGGCCACGGGCAAGCCCAACTACCCGGACGGCAAGGTGTTCGACGGCTATCGGGCCTGGGGCTGCCAGCGCGAGCGCTACCTGGATCAGATCGACGTGCTGCGCGTACCGCTATGGCCACGCGGGCAGGGCGGGGCGAAAAACCTGCTGCTCAACTACCTGTCGTTTGTCGTCGCCGGCTTGCTGTGCTTGCCTTGGATGTTGCGCAAGCGCCAGTTCGATGCCGTGCTGGTATTTGCGCCTTCGCCCATTACCCAGACCATTCCGGCGATCCTGCTCAAGTGGCTGAAAAAGGCCAAGCTGCTGCTCTGGGTGCAAGACCTGTGGCCCGAAAGCCTGGCCGCGACCGGTTTTGTGAAGAACCCACGGTTGCTGGCGGTGGTCGGCTGGCTGGTCAAGGCTATCTATCACCCCTGCGATACCCTGCTGGTGCAGTCGCGGGCGTTTATCGAGCCGGTGGCGCGTTATGCTCGGCGCGACAAGATCGTCTACTACCCCAATGCCATCAATGCCCAGGCACCGGCCATGGCCGTGCCGCTGCCTGAGGAATTGGTGCATTTGCTGGATACGCATTTCTGTATAGTTTTTGCCGGCAACCTGGGCACCGCCCAGGCGCTGGAAACCCTGGTGCAAGCCGCAGAGCTGCTGCGCGATGATCCGCAGATCCGCCTGGTACTGGTGGGCAGTGGCAGCCGCCTGGGTTGGTTGAAGGCGCAGAAGCAGGCGCGCGCGCTGGATAACCTGGTATTGCCAGGGCGCTTTGCCGCCGAGGCCATGCCGCAACTGTTCGAGCGGTCGTCCGCGCTGCTGGTCTCGCTGAACGACGAGGAAGTCTTTAACCAGACGATCCCGAGCAAGCTGCAGGCGTACCTGGCCGCAGGCCGGCCGATTATCGCCAGCCTCAGTGGCGAGGGCGCGCGCATTGTCAGCGAGGCCCGCGCGGGGCTGGCGTCACCGGCGCAGAAGGTGTTGCCGCTGGTGGCCAATATCCGCAGCCTCAAGGCCCTGGGCGCCGCCGAACGCAGCGCCATGGGCCACTCGGGCAAAGCCTATTTCGAGGCAAATTTTGAAATGAACCGCCAGGTGCAGGTGCTGGTTGATCAATTGATGGGCAATAGAACTGGCGGGGAAAACGCTCGATGAAAATCTTGGTGCTTGGCGTTACCGGCATGCTTGGCAATGCCGTATTCCGGGTGTTCGAGGCGGATGCCCGTTTCGAGGTATGGGGCACGCTGCGTAGCAGTGCGGCGCGCAGTCATTTCCCGGCTGCAAGCCATGCCCGGCTGCGCGCGGGTGTCGATGTGCTGGACCAGGATGCCCTGACCGCTGCCCTGGCGGCGATCCAGCCGGATGTAGTGATCAACTGCGTCGGCCTGATCAAGCAATTGGCCGATGCCAAGGACCCGCTGACCGCGCTGCCGATCAATGCCATGCTGCCGCACCGCCTGGCGCGGCTGTGCCAACTGGCCGGCGCGCGGCTGATCCATGTCAGCACCGATTGCGTGTTTGACGGCAGCAAGGGCGGCTACCTGGAGAGCGATACCTCCGATGCCGACGACCTGTACGGCAAATCGAAATTTATCGGCGAGTTGCACGACCTGCCG
>JBCECW010000592.1:0-2957 GCA_039207785.1 Pseudomonas sp.
CCGAAGCTGCCGCTGCTGCTGAAGCTGCCGCCGCTGCCGAAGCCGCCGCCGCTGCCGAAGCCGCCGCCGCAGAAGCCGCCGCCGCGCCGGGCAAGCTGCTTGATGCGGCGTTGGTCAGTGGCGATGCCTCCCTGCTGGTCGACAGCAAACTGGTCGCCGAGCGTTTGCAGCAGGAAACCCGCAAAAGCCTGGCGCTGCGCCAGCGTGTGCTCCAGGACATCTATTCCGGCGTAAGTGCTGCCTATAGCCCGGGCCAAGGCAGCCAGTGGATTCTGCCGGCCTCGCTGGATAACAGCTTTCCCTTGCTCGTGGGCGAAAAAGGCAATGTGCTGGCCGCTATCAGTGTGCAAAGCGGTGGTCGGGCGGTGGCCTACGGCAGCGATATTCTCAATACCGTATCCGGCTCCATGGCTGAGCATGCGCCGATGCTCAAGCGCGTCGTGCAGTGGCTGGTCACCGGCAGCGCCGATGGCCAGGTGGCGGCGAACTTCAAGGTCAGTGTCGTGGGGGCCAGCGCAACGCAAACCCTCAATGGCCTGCGGGCTGCCGGGCTGGTGCCGAGCAATGCCGCGTGTAACGCATTGGCCGAGGCCACGTGCGTCAGCGACTTGCTGGTGGTCAATAACGATGCCGGCAAAACCACCCCTGCAATTGCCGAGCGGGTGAAAGAACGTATGCAGGCAGGCCTGCCGATTCTGTACGTCAACAATGGCAGCTGGGGCCAATCGACAAGGGCGCAGCAACTGCTCGAGTCCCTGGGCTTTCAACAGGGCCCGTATGCCGGCAACTACTGGGCGAACGACCTGGTGTCGGCAGCGCGTGCAAGCGAAGAGTCCGTTCGCTTGGCTGCCAATTACATGCTCAACAGCGATTTGCTCGACACCATCGTCAACGGCAACTGGCGCTCTGATTACGACTGGTCCAAATGCGTCACCGACGAGGCGGGCAAGATCTCTTGCCACAAGGTGCCGGGCATTGCCGAGCTCACCAAGCAGGTGGACGAAGTGAAGCAAGGCTTCGATGCATATAACCGCCAGAGTAAAAACCTGTTCAAGGCGCCGGAAACCACGCTGTTGCGCCTGTGGTCGTTGTGGGGCGACAGCGTGCGGCAGACCATCAGTTATCCACTGGACAAGGTCGCCACCTACGCCCGTTTTCAGGAGGCCTTTGTCGCCGATGCCACGGTCAGCTATGTGCGTGAGATCGGCGTCGCGCAGAAAGACCTGGGCAGCTATGCCACGGCACGGCAGGCCAGCATGCCGGTGTCACCGACGGAAGAAACACTGACCATCACCCTGCCGCAGGCCAGTGGTTTTACCGCGATCGGCCGGATGGCCGTGCCGGGCAAAACCCTGAGTATCGTTGCCGAGGGAGCCGGTGCGGCGACATTGGCGGTGGCCCTCAATACCCAACGCCCGGACTCGACGCGCCTGTGGCACCCTCACTTGTATAACCGCCCGCGCTTTCTGCAGAGCCCGGAAATGGCGCTGGTACCCGAAACCAAGCTGTCGCTGGTCAGCCCTTACGGTGGTTTGCTGCAGCTGGCCTACAGCGGCGCGACGCCGGGGCAGAAGGTCACCATCAAGGTGACCGGTGCGGCCAGCCAGCCGTTTCTCGATATGCAGGCGGGGGAAGATAACAGCCAGGCCATCGCCAGCTTTATCGAGGCGTTGAACGGCAATACGGCTGACTGGATGGAGCTGCGCAGCGGCACCGTGGAAGTGCATTCCAAGGTCAGCAAGATGCGTGACTCGATTGCCTACAACTATGGCGGTGACCTGGCTCGCCTGCTCAGAGAAGCCGAGGACCTGTTTATCAACGGCGCCTATATCCTCGCAGGCTTTGCCGTACCCAATATGTCCTTGCCCGCCAGTGTCACCCAGGCCTGCCAGGCGCTGGGTTGGGATTGCAGCGATGAAACCCTGCACCGCATGCCCAACACCCAGCACATCAATGTCGATGACTACGCCCAGTGTGGCGGTGGTTGCTCGGGCAACCCCTACGATCAGACCTGGGGCCTGGACCCGCGCGGCTGGGGCGAAAGCCACGAGCTGGGGCACAACCTGCAGGTTTCCCGCCTGAGTGTGTATGGCGGCCGTTCGCAAGAGGTTTCCAACCAGATTTTTGCGTTGCAGAAAAACTGGCGCAAATTCCGTGAGCTGGGGGTTAACAGTGGTGACAGCCGGACCAACTACCGCGCGGCGTACAACCTGATCGTCGCCGGGCGTGCGGAGGCTGACCCGCTACAGGGCGTGTACAAGCGGATCTGGGAGCCGGCTGGCATCTACGACAAGAATGGCGAGCGCATGGCGTTCTACTCCCAATGGGCGCACTACTGGTCCGACCTCAAGGCCGACCCGGCGCAAGCCTGGGATATCTGGACGCTGCTGTATCTGCACCAGCGCCTGGTCGACAAGGCCGACTGGGCCAGCAACAAGGACCGCCTGGGGTATGGCACCTATGCGTCGCGCCCCGGTGGTGATGGCAATGACAACCTGCTGGTGGCCCTGTCGTTCCTGACCCAGCGTGACCAGCGGCCAACCTTTGCGCTGTGGGGAATCAGCACCTCCGCCGCTGCGCAAGCACAGGTCGCGGCCTATGGGTTTGAGGTGCAGCCGGCGTTCTTCTACGCCAACAAAGGCACCAATAACCACAGCACGGCAATCCGTCTGGATATGAGCGAGGGCTCGCCCGCCTGGCCGTTCCCATAAACAATCCTGCAGGCAATAAAAAAGGCCGACCCCTTCCAGGGTCGGCCTTTTTCGTTCAGCGGTTTTGCCGCTGCCGGGGTGCTTACGCGGCGAAGTTCTTAGCCACGAAGTCCCAGTTCACCAGGTTCCAGAACGCTTCTACATATTTCGGACGCAGGTTGCGGTAGTCGATGTAGTAAGCGTGTTCCCAGACGTCGCAGGTCAGCAGCGGGGTGTCGCCGCTGGTCAGCGGGCAGCCGGCGCCGA
>JBCECW010000593.1:0-2954 GCA_039207785.1 Pseudomonas sp.
TCCCGGAGCCCGTCATGCCCCTCGCGCAACTGCTCACTCCCGAACAATTGGCCAATCGCCCCGCCGACGACCGCCTGATCCTCGATTGCCGCTTCGCCCTCGATGACCTCGCCTATGGCCAACGCAGTTACAACGAAGGCCATATCCCCGGCGCCGTATTCGCCGACCTGGAAAAACACCTCTCTGGCACCATCGTCAAAGGCGTGACCGGCCGCCATCCGCTGCCCAACCCGCAAACGCTGATCGAGCACCTGCGCGCCTGGGGCCTGAACAACGACAGCGAAGTAATCCTCTACGACGACGGCCCCGGTGCCTTCGCCGCCCACGCCTGGTGGCTGCTGGCCTGGCTGGGCAAGCGCGATAACGTCTATCTGCTCGATGGCGGTTTAAAGGCCTGGCGCGAAGCCGGCCTGGCGCTTGATCAAGCGGTCCCCGAGCCCACCAGCGGCACCTTCGCCGGCCACGCCGACGCCAGCCTGGTGATCAACGCCCAGCAGCTTGAATTGCTCCTGGGCGACCCGGAACTGACCCTGATCGATGCCCGCGCGTTGCCGCGTTTCAAAGGCGAAGTGGAACCCATTGACCCGGTGGCCGGGCATATCCCCGGCGCGCAGTGCGCGGTGTTTACCGACAACATCGGTAGCGACGGCCGCTTTCTGCCGGCGGCGCAATTGCGCGAACGCTTTGCCGCGCTCCTGGCCGAACGCTCGGCAGATGGGCTGGTGGCGTACTGCGGCTCGGGCGTAACCGCCTGCCATAACCTGTTTGCCCTGAGCCTGGCTGGCTACCCGCTGGCGCCGCTGTACGCCGGTTCGTGGAGCGAATGGATTACCGATCCCCAGCGACCAGTCGCCACCGGTGAATAAGCCGGCATCGCTTGGTGCGCGAAGCACACCCTACGGGAATGGTGTTGCACACACGGTTCCGTAGGGTGCGCTCCGCGCACCAAGCGGTCTTCCGCCAATAGGTTTTAAGCACCTCCAGTCATATGCGCGCATAAGCACAGCCGCAAATGATTTAAAAACAGCCCTTTACAGCACAATGATCTGACTATGCTTCAACAGGAGCGGCTAACCCCGCTCCCGGTGGGGCCTTTTCGAAATCCGTCGTCCATCTGCTGCCAAGCACCCAGGCGCTCACCGGCCACCCCATTTCGAGGTATTTATGGGCATCGCCGCCAGTGAGTTATGCCAACACGTTATTCGCCCTACCCTCCTCTACCTGGATCGCCACAGCCCGTGCGCGGAATCTTTTCTGCTTTGTACTGCCGCCTGTCAGTCCGCGCTCGGTTCGGCGCTGGACAACCAAGCCGGTCACGGCCTGTACCGAATCGATGATTTGCGTCACCAAATGTTCTGGGACCAGCACCTGGCCCTCGACCCGGAACTGGCCAGCCGAGTTCGCGGCCTCGCCAGCCAGCATGCGTTTCTGGCCGCGCCGCATATCGAATTGACCGTCAACCTGCGCTACGCCACCGCCATTGCCTGGCTGATGGTGGAGGCGCAAAGCCCCGCGCTGCCTGAGACGCACGACATAATGGGCATGGCCCAGCTATGGCAACGGGTGTTCCAGCCCCAGGGCCGCCTGCGCGATTTCAGCCGGGCATGGCAGCACTATGTGAGCAAGACCCAGCAAGCAGCCTGAAATTTATCTGGAACCAAACGGGGCAAAGTACGCTCGTACAAGATTGCCGACGTTGCCATCATTTTGCCCAAAATTGTCCGACAATTGGCCGCAAAGTGGCGTTCTTGAGCAACTGGCCAGGAATTTCAAATCCTGCTAATTTCCGCCCCCCGTACAAAAATACAACAGGACTTTTCCGATGAAACACGCCTGGTTCAAGACCACCCTAGCCCTGACCATTTCCGCCGCTGCCACCTCTTCACTCGCTGGCGGTTTTGCCCTTAACGAACAAAGCATCAGCGGCATGGGCTCTTCCTTCGCCGGGCGTTCGTCGTCGGCCGATGACGCCACCACCCTGTTCGGCAACCCAGCCGGCATGTCGCGCCTCAAGCGCCAGGAAGTCAGTGTTGGCGCCGCCGCCATCATGGCCAAGACCGATATCAGCCACGCCAGCGGCAGCAGCTCGGGCAGCAACGACGGCGATATGGTGCCGTTCACTGCCGTGCCGATGGGCTACTACGTCAACCCGGTGAATGATCAGTGGACCTTCGGCGTCGGCGTGTACGCCCCGTTCGGCCTGATCACCGACTACGAAGGTGGCTTCCAGGGCCGCAAGTTTGGCGACTACAGCGAAGTGAAAGTGGTCACCGTGCAGCCGACCGTGAGCTTTCGTATCAACGACCAACTGTCCATCGGTGGTGGCCCGACCTTCAACCGTATCGACGGCAAGCTGGAAAGCGCCCTGGGCAGCCTGAACCCGACGCTGGGCGACAGCCGGGTAAAAATCAAAGGTGACGACACCGCCATCGGCTACAACCTCGGCGTGCTGTACGAGTTCACCCCGCACACCCGTGCCGGCGTGACCTACCACTCCAAGGTCAAGTACAAGCTGGACGGCGATACCACCGTTTCCGGTAGCGACCCGATCTACAGCGCCATCGGCGCCTACGGCAAATACGATGCCTCGCTGGACCTGACCACTCCGGAATCGGTAGATGCCTCGATCACCCACGATATCGACGATGCCTGGACCATCTACGCCGGTAGCACCTGGACCCGCTGGAGCCGCCTGAAAGAAATCACTGTCGAAAACGACGGCGTCACCGGTCCTGCGGCAGGCACCCTGTCGAGCATCACCGAAGAGCAGAACTGGCACGACACCTGGGGTTACGCGCTGGGTACCGCCTACAAGCTGAGCAAGGAATGGACGGTGCGTGCCGGCCTGGCGTTCGACCAGAGCCCGACCAACAACACCAACCGCTCGCCACGCATCCCAACGGGCGACCGCACCGCCGTCAGCTTTGGTGTGGGCTGGAACCCGACTGACGACC
>JBCECW010000594.1:0-2939 GCA_039207785.1 Pseudomonas sp.
GCACTGGGTGGGCCATCGGCCCGGCATCTTCGGCGAACTGGTGGGTACGCAGATAGGCCACGTCCTCGACGCGCTTGACCACCCGCGAGTGGGTGTCGGCGCTGAACTCGGCATCGCGGAACACGGTGAAGCCTTCCTTGAGCGACAGCTGGAACCAGTCGCGACAGGTCACGCGGTTGCCCGACCAGTTGTGGAAGTACTCGTGCGCCACCACCGCCTCGACCCGCTGGTGCGCGGCATCGGTGGCGGTCTCGGCCTTGGCCAGCACGCAGCTGGAGTTAAAGATATTCAGGCCCTTGTTTTCCATGGCGCCCATATTGAAGTCGTTGACGGCCACGATCATGAAAATATCCAGATCGTATTCGCGGCCGTACACCTCTTCGTCCCAGCGCATGGATTTTTTCAGGCTGTCCATGGCGTGCTGGCATTTGTCGATGTTCTCCGGCTCGACGTAGATGCGCAGCGCCACCTCACGGTCGCTCATGGTGGTGAAGCTGTCTTCCACGCACCAGAGGTCGCCGGCTACCAGAGCGAACAGGTAGGCCGGCTTCTTGAACGGGTCTTCCCAGGTCGCCCAGTGCCGCCCGCCCTCCTCGCTGCCACTGGCGATCGGGTTGCCGTTGGACAGCAGTACCGGGTAGCGATGTTGCTCGGCGCTCAGGGTGGTGGTGAACTTGCTCATCACGTCCGGGCGGTCGAGGTAGTAGGTGATCTTGCGAAAGCCCTCAGCCTCGCACTGGGTGCAGAACATGCTGCCGGACTTGTACAGGCCTTCCAGCGCGGTGTTGGTTTCCGGGTGGATACGTACGCTGCTGTCGAGGGTAAAGCTGGCGGCTTGCGGCTGCACCGTCAGGTGGCTGTCAGTGAGCTGGTAAGCGCCCTGCTCCAGGCTGTTGCCGTCGAGCTTGAGCTCCAGCAGTTCCAGCTCTTGGCCGTCCAGCACCAGCGGCGGCAGGCCGCCCCCGCGCGCCGGGTTGCGGCGCATCACCAGTTGCGCGTGGACCAGGGTGTGGTCCTCGAACAATTCGAAAGTCAGATGGGTTTCGTCAATCAGGTAGTCCGGCGCCTGATAGTCCTTCAGGTAGATCATCTTCGGTTGTTCGGTGCGCATGACGGGTTCCCTTCACGTTCAGGAATGCACGGCCAGTTGGTAGGCCGTGTATTTGCGAATATTGATAACGCCGGTATCGAACATCAGGTACTGACCCTTGATGCCCAGCAAGGTGCCTTCGGCGAGTGGGTCTTTATCCAGATTAAAGCTGGTGATCTTCGCCGGGTAAGCCTCGATGGGATAACTGATTTCGATCGGCTCGATATCGGTCACCGGCTGGATGGCCTGCAAACCAAAACGCTGCTGCAAACCCAGCAGGCCATCGGCGCAGGAATCGAACAGTTGCTCGCGTACGGCTTTCAGATCAACCGGCGCGGCATGGCCTTTTAGCAGCGCACGCCAGTTGGTTTTATCCGCCACTTGGCTACGAAACAGGTCTTCGACAAAGCCCGACTGCTGACGGGTGCTAACGCGCATGATCGGCAGCGCCTGGCTGGCGCCCTGGTCGAGCCAGCGCGTGGGCACCTGGGTGGCGCGGGTAATACCGACCTTCACCCCCGAGGAATTGGCCAGGTAAACGATATGATCAGTCATGCAGAACTGCGCCGCCCACTCCGGCTCGCGGCAGGTGCCGGCCTCGTGATGGCAGCGTTCGGGGCTCATCATGCAGGTGTCGCACTGGGCCAGCGAGGTCATGCACGGGTAGCAGTAACCCTGGCTAAAGCTGGTTTTGGTCTTGCGCCCGCAGTGGCTGCAATGGATTGCACCCAGGTACTGCAAACGTACGGTCTTGCCGATCAGCGGGTTGACCGGCACTTCTTCATCACCCAAGCGAAACGCGTACTGCACCGGCGCGCCCAGGCGGGCGGCCATTTTGCTCAAGGCACCACGAGCCAATTCACTCAATGGATAGCGTCCGACTTGAACAGGATATTGGGCACTGGTGCGGACTTGGAGCTGCACTCCTGCAATTCCATATAGCCGGTGCGCTGGTCTTCCGGCAGGTTGGCCACTTCCCAGGCGATAACGGCTTGCAGGCTCAGTTCTTTCTGCTCCTGGGTCAGCTTGCGGCCATCGGACCATTTACCGATTTCCACCGCCAACTTCAGGCTTTCGTAGATATCCGGGGTGATGTTTTCAATCATTTCAGCAAAGGACGACATAGACGCCTCCAAAAACAAAGTCGCAGTTTAACGGCGACGGCGCGCCAACGCACCGCCCACCAGACCGGTGAGGCACCCCACCACCAGGCCTCCGACATGGGCACCGTTGGCAATGGCGCCCAGGTTGACCACCTCGGTAACCCCGCTCATGCAGATCACCAGCCAGATCAGCATCATCACCACCACGCCCTTGGGCAGTTGGTAGGCGCGATTGGGCGCCAGCAGCTGATAGATCCAGCAATGGCCAAGCAAGCCATAGAGCACGCCAGACAGCCCGCCAAAAATCGACGGCCCGGCCCACCAGAACTGCACGGCGTTGGACACCAGGCCCACCAGCACGGTCAGGCCCAGCAATATCCATTTGCCCTGGTAATACTCGATGCGTCGTCCCAGCTCCCAGTACCACATGCCATTCATGGCCAGGTGCAGGATGCCGAAGTGCAGAAAGATCGGGCTAAGCAGCCGCCAGTACTGGCCGGCGGCCATGGTGTCGGGCCAGGGCACGAAACGGGCATACTCGCCCTCGACTTGAAAATCCATCCAGCTAAACCAGCGGATGGTTTCGTAGTTATCCCCCAGCAGGGTGATACCGGCGACGATCAGGCTCAGCAGCAGCGAGCTGTATTCGAACGGCGCGATGACGGAGACGTCGGCGTGCCGGTAGGCTTCCGTCAGCAGGATCTGCCCGATACCGCCGACCAGCCCGGCCGCGATCAGCGTGAACC
>JBCECW010000595.1:0-2934 GCA_039207785.1 Pseudomonas sp.
CTATGAGCATTCCCCTCGACGACAGTTTTCGCTAACCTTCCGGCTTTGATCGACAGTTCACCTGCCGACCGCTCATCGCTTTAGGAATGCTGCATGTCCACCCCCATCGTCCGCGAACAATTCCTTGTCATCAGTGCCCTTGGCACCAACCCGATGGAACTGACCAACATTCTCTGCCGCGCCAGCCATGAGAACCGCTGTGCAGTGGTCAGCACGCGCCTGAGCCGCCATGGTGAGTACAGCGCGCTGGTGGTGCAGGTCTCGGGCAACTGGGACGCCCTGGCCCGCCTGGAAGCCAGCCTGCCGACGCTGTCGAAAAAGCATGCATTCATTGCCAGCGTGGTGCGCAGCGCCGCCGCCGAGATTCGCCCACAGGCCCTTCCTTATGTGGCCTACGTGAGCTCGGTGTACCGCCCGGACATCCTCAATGAGCTGTGCCAGTTTTTTATCGACCACAACGTCGAGCTGGAAAACCTCACCTGCGACACCTACCTGGCCCCGCAAACCGGCGGCACCATGCTGAACGCCACCCTGACCGTGACCCTGCCGGCCGGCACGCAAATCAGTTGGCTGCGTGATCAGTTCCTCGACTTCGCCGATGCGCTGAACCTCGACGCCCTGATCGAACCGTGGCGCCCGCAAACCCCGGCGTAAGGTCTCCGGCATTAAGGAAAGCACCATGAGCGTCTCCCCCGACCAGGCTGTCAGCGACTTCAGCGTACCGGCCACCAGCGGCAAGACCATCACCCTCTCCGCCCTCAAAGGCCAACAGGTGGTGATCTACTTCTACCCCAAGGACAGCACCCCCGGCTGCACCACCGAAGGCCAGGGCTTTCGCGACCAGTACGCGGCGTTCAAGGCGGCCAATACCGAAGTGTTCGGGGTGTCTCGCGACAGTCTGAAGTCCCACGAGAACTTCAAGTGCAAGCAGGAGTTCCCGTTCGAGTTGCTGTCGGATAAAGACGAAGCGCTGTGCCAGCTGTTCGATGTGATCAAGCTGAAAAAGCTGTACGGCAAGGAATACCTGGGCGTGGATCGCAGCACCTTTCTGCTCGACGCCAACGGCGTGCTGCGCCAGGAGTGGCGTGGCGTCAAAGTGCCAGGCCATGTGGATGCCGTACTGGCAGCCGCGCAGGCGCTGAACAAAGCCTGACCCGACACCCATTAAAAAGCCCGGCAAATGCCGGGCTTTTTATTTGTAGGAGCGAGGGGGCGGCCACCCGATTGCTCGCGAACCGTGGCGCCGCCATTCGCGAGCAAGCTCGCTCCTATGGGGCCGACGCCAGCCAGCATCACATCAGCGGCGCCACCACCGGTTCCTGCCGTGGCCAGGCATCGAGCAAGGCCTTGCACAGAGTCGCCAGGGGAATGGCGAAAAAAATCCCCCAGAAGCCCCACATCCCGCCAAACAGCAATACCGCGCAGATAATCACCACCGGGTGCAGATTGACCGCTTCGGCAAACAGCAGCGGCACCAACACGTTGCCGTCCAGCGCCTGGATAATGCCGTACACGGCCATCAGGTAAATAAACTGGTCGCCCCAGCCCCATTGGAACAGCGCAATCAACGCGACCGGCACGGTCACCACCACCGCGCCGACATAGGGCACGACCACCGAAAAGCCCACCAGCAACGCCAGCAGCGCCGCGTAGTTAAGCCCCAAGGCGATAAACGCCACATAGGTGGCGCCACCACAGATCAGAATCTCGATCACCTTGCCGCGAATGTAATTGGCGATCTGCTGGTTCATTTCCCGCGATACGCGGGTAATCAACGTGCGCTCACGCGGCAGGTAGCCACGGAACCACTGACCGATCAGGGCGCCGTCCTTGAGAAAGAAAAACACCAGGATCGGCACCAGCACCAGGTAGATCATGGCGTTGACCAGCAGCGGCAAGCTCGACAGCGACGCCGTCAGCGCCATCTGGCCAAAGCTGCCGATTTCGCTGCGCGCCACTTCGATCACGTGCAGCACTTGTTCGTCCGACACCAACTGCGGATAGCGCTCGGGTAGCAACAACAGCAGCGACTGCCACTTACCCAACATGCCGGGCAGCTCGTTGGCCAAGGCAATCACCTGTTGCCAGAGCAAGGGCACCAACACCAGCAGGCACACACCCAACAGGCCCATAAAGCAGGCGAACACCAGCCACACTGCCGCCATCTGTGGCATGCGCAGCCGTTGCAGGGTGCGCACCACGCCCTGCATCAGAAACGCCAGCACCAATCCGGCCAGCACCGGCGCCAGCATGCCGCCTACGGTAAGGATGGCGGCAAAGGCCAATACCAGCAGCACCGCCAGCACCACCGCCTCTTCATCAGAGAAGTAGCGCTGCACCCAATTGCGTAACACCTTGAACATCGAGATTCCTTAACTAAGCCTTACGCAGCCAATAACGGTAAACGCCGCCTTCAACTTCCTCGTGCAGCAAGGTATGCCCGGCCAATGTGGCAAATGCGCGAAAGTCGCGTTGCGAGCCGGCATCGGTGGCCGTGACTTTCAGCACGGCGCCGCTGGCCAGCCGATTGAGCTCGAGCTTGGCCTTGAGCAACGGCAGCGGGCAATTCAAACCGCTGGCATCCAGTTCGGCATCCACGTGTACGGCATCACTCATCAAATTGGCTCCAAAAATCAGTTGAGCAGGATACCGAGGTGGTCAGCCGACCGCCATGGCGGCTACAGTAGAGACTTTGCCGCCAAGAGCTTCGTGCATGAATCTTCTGCGCCCTACTCTGCTGTCGCTCGCCTGCTTGTTCGCCTCCCCTGCCTTTGCCGATGATCTGCCCTCACTGGGGGATTCCAGCTCATCCATTGTCTCGCCGGAGCAGGAGTTCCAACTGGGGCGCGCCGGGCTGAGTCTGGTGCGCAGCCAGGTGCCGCAGCTCAATGACCCGCAGTTGAAAGATTTCGTGGAAAGCAGTGTGTATCGGCT
>JBCECW010000596.1:0-2932 GCA_039207785.1 Pseudomonas sp.
ACACCACCAAGGTGTTCGACTCCCAGGGCAAGGAACACACCCTGACCCAGTACTTTGTCAAAACCGCTGACAACAGCTGGACCAGCCATAACTTTGTCGATGGCACCGCTTCGGGCACCAGCAACCTGACCTTTGATTCGGCCGGCATGCTCACCGCGCCAGTGGGCCCGGTAACCGTCAATGCCGGTGGCCTGGCGGGCGGCGTCGACCCGCTGGCCATCGCCGTGGACTACACCGGCACCACCCAGTACGGCTCGGACTTCGCCGTCACCACCAACAAGGCATCGGGCTACGCCTCGGGCGAGAAGACCGGTATCGCCGTGGATGAGGGCGGCAAGATCTACGTCAACTACAGCAACGGCGAACGCCTGCTGCAGGGCCAGGTGGTATTGGCCAACTTCGCCAATGCCGAAGGCCTGAAAAATGTCAGCGGCACCGCCTGGACCGAAACCAGCAACTCCGGCGCCGCGCTGATCGGTGCGCCAGGTGTGGGCCAGTTCGGCTCGGTGATTACCGGCGCGCTGGAAGGCTCCAACGTCGACCTCACCGCGCAACTGGTGACCCTGATGGAAGGCCAGCGCAACTACCAGGCCAACACCAAGGTGCTGACCACCGACAAAGAACTTAACCAAGTGCTGTTCAGCGCGATTTAAGGGCGAGCCATGGACCGTTTGGGCTACACCGCGATGACCGCCGCCAGCCGCACCATGAGTGCCCTGGGCGTGCGCGCCAATAACCTGGCCAACGTCAACACCCCGGGCTTTCGAGCCGATATGGAACGCGCCGAAACCGTGGATGTGCAGGGCTATGGCTACGACAGCCGGCACCTGGCGCTGCCACAGAACAGCGGGGTGAACATGACCTCCGGCACCCTCACCAGCACTGGCCGCGACCTGGACTTTGCCATCCGTGGCAGCGGCCTGATCGCCCTGCAGGACGGTGACGGCGAGGCCTATACCCGCCAGGGCAATATGTTGGTGGATAACGAAGGGCGCCTGACCATCAACGGTCGCCAGGTGCTGGGCGAGGGCGGCCCCATCGTGCTGCCCGAGTACGACAGCGTGGCTATCGGCAACGACGGCACCGTGTCGATCATGCCCCGTGGCGACTTTGTGATGGCCGAGGTGGACCGCATCAAGCTGGTGGATGCCCCGGCCGCCGACCTGGTGAAAACCCAGGCCGGCCTGCTGGTGCGCAAAGACGGCCAGCCAGCGCAAGACAGCGCCGATGTGCGCCTGGTCAGCGGCCATCTGGAAACCAGCAACGTCTCGGCCATCGACCAGTTGACCGCGACCATGAGCCTGAACCGCCTGTTTGAAACCCAGGTAAAGATGATGAAAGCCGCCGAGGACTTGTCCGAGGCCGGCACCCGCTTGATTCGCGGATAAGGAGAACTTCCTATGAGCACTGCACTTTGGGTCAGTAAAACGGGGCTAGCCGCCCAGGACACCGCGCTATCGGCGGTCGCCAACAACCTGGCCAACGTCAACACCACCGGCTTTAAAAGCGACCGTGTGGTTTTCGAAGACCTGTTCTATTCCATCGACCTGCAGCCCGGTGCCCAGGCCGACCAGACCAATACCGTGCCCTCGGGTATCCAGCTGGGTAGCGGTGTGCGGGTGGCCGGTACGCAAAAGGTATTTACCGAAGGCAGCATGCAAACCACCGGGCAGCCGATGGACCTGGCGATTGTCGGCCGCGGCTTCCTGCAGGTGGAGTCGCCCAATGGCGACACCTACTACACCGAGAACGGCCAGTTGCAGCTCAATGCCGAGGGCATGATCGTCAACTCCCAGGGCCTGCCCCTGGTGCCGGCCATTGAAGTGCCGGCTGGCAGCAGCAGCTTTACCGTGGGTAGCGACGGCACCGTGACCGCCATCCTGCCGGGCGACACCGCGCCCAGCGAACTGGGGCAAATCACCCTGGTGAACTTTATCAACCCGGCCGGCCTCGAGGCCCTGGGCGGCAACCTGTACAAGGAAACCGTCGCCAGTGGCGAGCCGGTGGAAGGCGTGCCGGGCGAGGAAGGTCTGGGCACCATCAAGCAGGGCGTACTGGAAGGCTCCAACGTGCAGGTGGTGGAAGCGATGGTGAACATGATCGCCATCCAGCGTGCCTACGAGGCCAACGCCAAGGTGCTGGACGCCGCGTCTGGCATGCAGCAATTCCTTAACCAGACCGTCTGATCGCCATGAAAACCACCCTGATGATGTGCGCGCTGGTAGTGCTGACTGGCTGTGCCAGCTTCAACGAAATGCTCCCCGACGAAGACTCCAGCGCCTACCAGCCGCTGGACCTGGACTACAGCCTGCCGCCCACCACCGGTGGCGGCTTGTTCCGCAGTGGCTACGGCGGCGCGCTGACCCAGGATCAACGCGCGGTGCGCATTGGCGACATTCTTACGGTGGTGCTCGAAGAGGTCACCCAGTCGAGCAAAAGCGCCGGCACCAGCTTTGGCAAGGATGCCAGCGTGGGCATCGGTATTCCCACCGTGCTGGGCCACACCTACGACAAAGTGGACAGCTCGGCCAGCGGCTCGCGTGACTTCGATGGCTCGGCAAAAAGCTCGCAGCAGAACTCCCTGCGTGGCTCGATTGCCGTGACCGTGCACCGCGTGCTGCCCAACGGCACCTTGCTGGTCAAGGGCGAGAAAAACCTGCGCCTGAACCAGGGCGAGGAATTTATTCGCCTCACCGGCCTGGTGCGGGTGGATGACATCAACCGCTTTAACCAGGTGTCGTCGCAGAACATAGCCAACGCCAATATCTCCTACGCCGGCCGTGGCCTGCTCAATGACAGCAACTCCGCCGGCTGGCTGACGCGCTTCTTTACTTCGCCGATCTTTCCGCTGTGAGGCTGTTTGCCATGCGTTTGCCCCATCTGTTTTTTCTGCTGGCGCTTCTTAGCGTCAGTCGTAGCGCCGGTGCCGTGC
>JBCECW010000597.1:0-2932 GCA_039207785.1 Pseudomonas sp.
TGGCCGCTCGGCCACGTCGAAGTCTTGCCACAGATAGGCATCGAGCACTTGCACGCCCTGGAAGCGCGCCAGGTCCTGCCAGCCGGAATCGTCGAATTTGCGGAAGTCGCCATTGCCGGTGGCCATGGCATGGTCATACCAGTACTTGAAGCGCACAAAGGCACCGCGCGAGCCACCGTTCAGCTCGAAATCCGACAGCCCCTTGAACACCGTGGAAATCACATCTCCACGCTTGAAGTTGAGCTTGCCGTCATCGCCGTTGTAGTTGGTGCCCTTGCCGACCTTGCCGATGGTGGCGGCGTCGGCCTTGTTCAGCAGCGCTTTGTCCGGGTTCTGCAGCGACCAACTGGTGCCCAGCGATAAGGTGGTGTTGCTGTTCAACGCCCAGTCATCGTCAAGCTGCCAGGTGGTGGCGCCCGCCAGGGGGCTGATACCGGCCAGGGCGATGCTTAACGCCAGCAGGGTGTGGGGTGAGGTGTAACTGGTCATAAAAACCCTCTCGTTATTGTTGTGGGGTCCTGATGCAGCACTGCCGGCGGCACGCTGCGGGCAATAGCTCGCCCTGACGCAGCGAACTGCGCCTGGGTGGCTCGGGCGAGGTGAAGTGCGCGGTACGGCGCGCAGGGCTTAGCGGGGCAGACTGCCCAGCACGGCGGCGACCATCTGGTTGAAGGTCACGGGCGAGTCGATGGCGCGGCCTGCGACCTTGGCCGGACCGTCGGCACTGGTGGCGCGGCGGGCCTGGTCGGGGGTGGCAGACAGCTTGACGATCACCACCTCACGCGCGGGGTTGATATAGATCTTCTGGCCAAAGCGCCCGCCCGCCTCCAGCGCGCCGTTGCCGTCATTCTGTTGCAGCCAGTAGTTGTGGTAGGCGTAGCCGGGGCGGCCGGGGGCCATATTGCCCTTGGCAAACAGCGCCGCATCGCCAGGTTGCAGCAGGCTTCGCACGGCCGCGTTAAAGCTGTCGCCCGCTACCTCGTGGCCCAGTTCATGGCGTACCAGCTCGGCAAAACGCGCGGTGTCACGCAGGTTGCTGCTCACCCCGCCGCTGGCCATCTCGGTGCCCAGTTCATCCACCTGCACATAGGCGTCTTCCTGGGCAAAGCGCGACCAGATCCGCGTGCTCACCAGTTCCGCCCAGCTCTGCCCGGAAATCCGTCGTAGTGCCCAGGCCAGCGCCTCGGGTGAACCGTTCTGGTAGAAAAACAGCGGCGCCGCTTGCGGCGTACGCGTGGCCACCTGCAAAAAGCTGTAGATATCGGTGGGCATGCCCGGCTTGCGCGGAATCAGCCCGGCGGCGGCAAACAGGCCAAGGTCCGGCGGCACATCCTCGGGATAGGTCACCGCCACCTGCATATCGAGGTTCTGCTGCACCGTGCTTTCGCCAAACGGCGTGCCGTTCAGTTCCGGCACGTACTGGGCCAGCCTGGCCTGCGGATCGAGCGTGCCCTCGGCGATAAATTGCGCGGCCAGCAGGCCCGTGACTGACTTGGTCATCGACGCCCAGACATGCGGCTGGTTGGCGGTAAACCCTTCCAGGTAACGCTCAAACACCACCCGCCCGTGGTGCAGCACGATAAAGCCGTCGGTACTGGTTTCAGCCAGGTAGGTGGCCAGGCTCAGGGTCTCGTCGCCGGCTTGGAACTGCAGCCCGTCCAGGGTTTGCGTAGCACCGTCAGGCAGTGCCAGAGCAGCATTGGCGCGGGGAATATTGCGGGTAAACGACACTTCGCGGGCATGGCGCATCGACCAGCGTAGGTACGCCGGGGTAAAGGCATTGAGTTTGTTCACACGTAGCTCCTTGGCCGGGGGAAAGCCTTGCATCACGGCGGCGCTGAGCGGCTCTGCGGCCTGGGCCGAGGTCCAGGTGCAGGCTGTCGCCAGGGCGGCGCTGGCCATCACCGTCGAAGCGCGGCGAAGGGTGGAAAACAGGGCGCGGGGGGTGCGGTTTTTCATTGTTGTTTTTCCCAGTGGCATACGGGGTCCGAGCAGGACTGGGCGGATGCTATGTACCGTTAGGCATAAACACAATTAACCTATAAGCCCCAAGACATAACCAACTGGAATGACCTGTGGAAACCCGCGATCTGGAATATGTGGTGTGTGTGGCGCACAAAGGCTCGGTCGGCAAGGCCGCCGAGGCCCTGGGCATTTCCCAGCCGGCGCTGACCAAGGCGGTGCGCCGCGTGGAAGAGCAACTGGGCCTGCCAGTGTTCGAGCGCATGCCGCAAGGCATGCGGCCAACGCCAGCGGGCGCGCTGTTTTTGCAGCGCGCGCAAAAGCTGCAGCGCGACTACGACGACGCCATGGCGGAAATGCGCAGCCTGCTCACCGGTGAACAAGGGGTGGTGCGGATCGGCTATTCGCTGACCTTCCCCGATGAACTGCTGCATGCCGCCTGCAAACGCCTGTTGCGCGAGCGCCCGGCGGCCAAGCTCAAGCTCAGCTGCCGCATGGCCCAGGAACTGCTCAGTGCCTTGCGCGCGGGTGAGCTGGATATTGTCTTTGTGCCCATCAGCAGCGCCGACCCGGAGCTGAACGTACAACCGCTGTACCAGGACCGCCTGGTGGTGGCCGCCGACGCTGCCCACCCGCTATGCCGGCGCCGCGCCCTGCGCCTGGAAGACCTGGTGGGCGAAGAATGGGCGCTGCCGGCGGGCCATATCACCGTGCGCACGATGCTCGACCAGGCGTTCAGCCAGCGCGGGCTGCCCGTGCCGTTTTCCCGGGTGGAAGCCGACTTCAGCAGCCCCAATGCCTACCAGTTGATCGTCGGCAGCCGCATGCTGACGCTGTCGCGCGGCGGCCCCCACGTATGGCTGTCGGAGGTCGACGCAAAAGCGGCCGGGATCGAGGACAACGACTGGATCGAGGCGTACAACGTCAACGGCACGCTGACCGCGCGCGCCGTGGTGAGCCAGCGCGTCCC